>DAIUKN010000318.1:0-4364 GCA_036848195.1 Bacteroidota bacterium | reverse complement strand
CGTTCCCGGCGAAACCCGGACGATCGCTTTGCCGATCAGGCCGGAACATCTCGCTTTTACGACAATCCGGAAGGAGTCTGCCGTAGAACCGGGGGAGTTCTCCATCATGGTCGGTAATTCGTCGCGGGACCGGGATCTCACGAGTGTGCTGCTCACGGTGACGGGAAAAGAAGTGTAGAGATTGTTAGGTTCACACCGGAAGGATTGCCATGAAAAGTTCGAGACGGACATTCCTGACCAATGTGGGAGCATCTGCCGCCGGTCTGCTTATTGCGCCATACCTCAAGCCGGGCATGGTTTTCGCGAACGGAAATCGGACCAGCTCGTCGTTTGTGGCCCAGGTTGCCCTCACCAGTGCCAGCACGTATGACCGTACCCAGGTAAAGCAGAGAGTGCAGCATCTTTTTGATTCGATCGGGGGTATCACCGATCTGATGAAGCCCGGCAAGAAGGTGGCCATCAAGATCAATCTTACAGGAGGCTCCGGTTCGGCTCTCAGTCCCAAGCTGAACGGCCTGCCCATCACGGAGAGCATGTGGACACACCCCGAGGTTCTTCGCGCGGTGGGGGAGTTGATCGTCGATTGCGGCGTCAGCGGGAGTGATATCACCATCGTCGAATCTCTTTGGGACGCCGCCTCCTACAACAATTTCGGCTACCTCGCCGTGCAGCAATCTCTTGGCGCTCAGATGGTGAACCTCAACAACAAGGATCCCTACCCGGATTTTGTCGACAAGGCTGTCGGGGCAGGGAAGTTCTTCTACAGTTCGTTCAGGGTCAATAAGATTCTTGCGGATATCGACGTGTATGTCTCCATTCCCAAAATGAAAGAGCATTATGAGGCCGGGGTCACAGGGGCTCTCAAGAACCAGGTCGGGATGGTCCCGAAACAGTTGTACATGACGACCACCGATACGGGTCGGAGAGCGGCACTTCACACGGAAGGCGGACCGTCCACTAGCCATTTGCCTCGATCGATCTGCGATTTGGCTTTTGCCCGCCCTGTGCACCTTGCCGTCATCGACGGCATCAAGAACGCGCGAGGAGGAGAGGGGGTATGGAACCCCACATTCCGGCTAGCGGAAGATCATCTGCTTATCGCCGGCAAGGAGCCGGTTGCCACCGACAGCGTGGCCGCCTATCTGATGGGACATCATCCCGGAGCGACAACAATCGCGTTGCCGGCAGGAGGGCAATGCGACAATTACCTGGACCTGCTCCATCAGAGGGGAGTTGGGACAAACCAAATGAGTGAGATTCAGGCCGTCGGGGATGGAGCGGGCCTGGTGACATCCGTTCTCCCTCATCGTGAAGCCGGCATCCCGGCCGGTTTCGATCTGTGCCAGAACTATCCGAACCCCTTCAACCCTTCGACATTCATTCGATTCTCTCTCCCCGCGGCTGAGAATGTGACACTGAGGGTTATCAGTGTGACCGGGCAGGAAGTTGAGACGCTCGTTCAAGGGACTCTCCCTGCTGGGATTCACGAAGTACGCTGGGCGCCTGACGGCATCGGAAGCGGAGCATATTTCTGCGAACTGCGGGCGGGGGCGTTTGTGGACCGACGGAAGATGATCTACCAGAAATGAGAAGAACGATGCCGGGCCTTGATAAGGTCATGAGGCGGATGCTTCCGCGCAGCGATGATCATCGTACGCTGACCATTCCGGCCGGTCACGGAAGTGAGTACCCGTCCATGAGGCCCACGTACGGGAGCTCTCCGCCTTTGCTCCTGACAAACGGACGTTCACCGAGGGTCGTGAAGGCGATGCCGTCCGGCCTTGCTTCTTTGTAGAACTATTTCTATATTAATCGAACTAGTTCTATGGAGGAAACATGGTCCCCGACCAGCATCTTGAAGATCTCGTCCGCTTTTTCAAAGTCCTTGGCGAACCGAACCGCCTGAAGATTGTCGGCCTGCTGGCCCGCAAGCCTCATACGGTGGAGCAGCTGGGCGAGATTCTGGGCATCGGCGTGTCAACAGTCTCGCATCATCTCTCCCGTCTCGCGGACGCGGGGTTTGTTACGGCCCGGGCGGAAAGCTATTACAGCATCTATTCGCTGAAGACTGAAGTTCTCAGATCCATGGCGAAGACCCTGCTGAAGCAGGCTCCCGAACGGTCAACGGAGGGAGGCGTCGATGAGTTCGACCGGAAAGTGCTTGCCACCTTCACAACGCCCGACGGCCGGATCAAGACCTTCCCCGTTCAGGAAAAGAAGTTCCTCGTTCTGGTGCGGCACGTCCTGAAGGCGTTTGAGCAGGGTGTCCGATATCCCGAAAAGCGCGTGAACCAGATTCTCGCCGGATACAACGAGGATACCGCGCGACTGCGGCGGGCACTGGTGGACCACCGTTTCATGGCCCGGGAAGGTGGGGGGGGGAAATACTGGCGTATTGACTAGGGCCGTTCCAACCGAAGCTTTCTCCAGCCAGCTTCATTCCGGGTAGTCGGAACGAGCCGTGTGCCCCTCATTACTGTATGATCATCCGGATGATGGGATACGAGCCCGGCGGGCCGTCAGTCGACGCCGGTCCGCCGGATCTTGATCCTGATTGCACCGGGAATCTCCTTGTCGGTGACAAGAATCAGGTACCCGCCGCCCCCCGCGCCGGAAAGTTTCCATCCAAAAGCGTGGTGACGGTGAGCGTCGATGGTCGTGAGAATGCCGTCGCCCAGCATCCGGGGGAACATCGCAGTCTGTGCCTCGAAGGATTGTCTGAAGAAGTCTCCGAATATCCGGACGTCCTTCTTCAGCATTGCCTTCCAGCAGCCATCCGCCGCCGATGCAAGCGCCAGGGCGTTCTCACGGTTGATGCAGGTTTCTTCCAGCACGTTGAACGTCCGCTCTCTCGGACCGAGAGTGATGAGGGAGAGATGATCTTCGATCCACTTCAGAGTCTCTTCATCGTGCACGGACTCAATCGCGACGGGCCAGTAGTTCCCGTCGTACTGCAGCCTGTTCAGTCCGGGGAGGACGATCCCCAGGGAATCCTGCGATCCTGAGATGACCTTCGTTCCGGGAGGGTTCTAATAGCTGAACAGCACTCTGGCGAGTTGTTCCCGATCACCGTGCGGTATCGCCGTTTTCCACAGCTCAACGGCTTTGTTGCGCGTGCTGGAAGCCATGCCGCTCCGGTCGTTGAATTCGACGGTCGGTTCGATGGCCACCGTCAGGACCGCTCCGGGAGTGAATCGAGAGACAAAAGGCTGATCCAGCCACCCGCCAGCCAGGTCGATCCGGTACGGTATGGAGCACTCCGTCCGCAAATCGGTTGTCGAGCGGCGGGGGAGATTGCCGTGAGGGACCCGGGCGAGGACAACATATTCGATCCCCTTCCGCATGCAGAATTCAGCTTTTGCCGGGGTGTTCCCGTCTTCGTTGACGATGAAGATGTCTGGTTTGATCTCATCAAGTTCCTTCTCAAAATCCATCATTCCCCATCCGGTGCTGACGCGGCAGTCGGTCACGCAGCGAAGTGCCTCCATCATGTAGTGACGTTCATCCTGTGTGCAGATGGGATATTGTCCCTTGAGGAACCGGACATTCTCATCTGAACCGAGGCAGACGTACAGAGTGCCGTACGTTGAGGCCTCCTCCAGAAAGGCGATGTGGCCGCTGTGGAGCATATCGAAGCAACCGGAGACGAAGACCTTCTTGCCATGAGCTGCGGAAGACACAGAATTCCTTCCCCCTGTTAGTGTGTGTGAAAGACTTCCGGCATCTGTTCCCACGCCGAACCCGGCCGGCAATGTCTCTCGATCCCCTTCCGCCAGAGGGCAAACGGTCTGGAACGGTACAGGTGCAGAGCGTCCGCTTCAACGTTTCTTCCCGTGTGTTCGGCATAGCAGTATAGGCGGCCGTTGTGCAGATAGAGATGGACATTCCGGAAGTGTGAACGGGCGATCGTTCTGCCGATGTGCGGCGGCGTCTTCGAGAGAGCAGCCCGTAGTGCGCCATTGGTGCCGCGCTTCAGCCGGGTGACGAAGGCGTACCGGCCTGGTTCACGCGAAGAGACAGGGCGTGCGGCCAGTCGCGTGAGACATTCCATCGAAGCCCACCACTCGCCATCTTTCCGCGTCGACAGCGGGCGCTGCATGGGATCGGTGAGTTTCCACCAATCCCTGGTGGTGCGGTCCCCGGCCATTGCCTCCATATCGGCCGCGAAGTTTCTCCCGCGGTATTCAAAGTGCGCGAAAAGGATGCCGTCCTTCAGGAAGATGGAGTAGTTCCGAATGCGTGATGCACGTATCCGTCGTAAGACACCGGGGAAAGTGTGCTGATGCAGAATGATGTACCGCTCTTCATACTCCGGCAGCAGTCGGATGAGGCCACCCATCGGCCGGATCCGTCTATGTTTTCTC
>DAIUKN010000317.1:0-4367 GCA_036848195.1 Bacteroidota bacterium | reverse complement strand
ACCGCTCGAATCGCCGCAGGGGGGGACGCCAGGCGCCACCCAGACCTTGCACCCGGATTTCAAGACGTATGTTCCCGGTATCGAGTACTTTTATCTGGGGAACGGTGAGGTCCAGGGGATTCTTCAGTTCGCGCCGAAGGGGTCGGAAGCATCGTTCTTCGGTTTCACGATCACGGACACGGAGGTCTTCTGTCGGAAGTGGAGTTCGTTCCTGTATCATCCTGAAAGGGGTTTGACGAACACGCGTGTGGGCGTGACGGTCGGGGAACATGCCACCGGCGAGGAGACGAGGTCGGGAATGTATGCGGGAGTCAAGGGATATGCGTTGACGCCCGAGACGTTCGTGAAGGCGGAATGGAAGTATCCTGATAGCGTTCCTGTGGTGTTGGTCCGCTGGACGGCGGGGTCTTGTGAAGTCGGGGAGGAATTCTCCGTTCCGGCGCGCGGCCGGCTGATATTCCGCACCGTGCGCGTGAAGAATACGTCGGCCAGGCCGGTCGACGTGCGGCTGAGTCTTTCGCTCTACGCCAACTTCGGATTGTTCGATCAGATCTACGTCGATGAGGAGACGAAAACGGGCCGGGCGGTAGGACTGGCAAGAATGTCGCTTGTCTGCCTCCATGAGAGGAGCAGCGTTTCGGGCCGCTATGATGTCCGGGCAGACCTTGGCACAGTACAGCCCGGCGAGACGCAGCAGGCGGTCTATGCGTACTCGATCCGGGATGGTGAGAACATCTTGAAGCAGAAGGGCTTTAGCGTTCTTCGCACAGAGGCGGTCGCAGAGTGGTCGGCGACCACAGATTTGGCAACCGGCAATGCCATGCTCGACGCGATGTTCGGCGCCAGCAAGGCGGGTGTGAGGTCCGTGATCGCCCGGATCGGCAAGACCGACGCCGGACAGTGGATGTACAATATGGAATGGGTCTCGGACCATTCGATTGCGATTGAAGCGCTCCTCCATGCAGGGATGATTGCCGACGCCAGGACGCTCCTGGAAAAAAATCTGCGGGACGCGGTAGGCAAAGACGGTCGCACGATCGAATCGAGCCGCTGGTTCGGGTATGACTACACCGAGCTGAACCAGAATGGCTACCTCCTCTGGGCGACCTGGGTCTACTATTGCTGGACAGGGGACCTCGCGCTGGTGAAGGAGTACTGGAAGAAGATCCAGCTCTGCGCGGACTTTCCCCTGCAACCAGTCTTTTTCGACGAGAAGGCCCGGATGGTCCATAACAAGCGGGAGTTCTGGGAACGGAGCGACACGTTCGGTGTGGAGGACGGATTTGAGCTCGCCTATCAGTTCTGGGTCTCACACGGACTCGAGAAGGCCGCGCAGCTGGCGAAGGTTTTTGGGGACGCCGCTGCTGCCCGCCGATGGGGCGACTCTTCGGCGCGGATGAAGGAGTCGATACTGAACGACCCGGTTTACAGGATGATCGAAGATGGGCACCTCATCAAACGAAGGAGGCGAAACGGGGAATGGCACCGGTACTTCATCCCCCCCGACCGTTCAAAGCTCCCTCCGGGTTCTCCCATCGCCACGGAGGGGAAGCCGACGGCGGATCCGGACACGATTACCTCCTATCCCATCATCTACGGCCTTGTTGATCCCCGGGGGAACGTTGCCGCCAAAACACTCGACCTGATGGAGAAGATCTGGAATCAGCAATGGGATTTCGGGGGATATCCGAGGTACAACGTCACGGGGGAGGACAATCCTCCCGCCCCCTGGCCGCTGGCTTCCCTGCTGGTCGCGAGGGCGAACCTCGAGGCCGGAAATGACGATCGCGTATGGCGGGTCCTTCAGTGGCTCGCTGATCTCAATCCTCACAGCTCCGGTTCCTGGTTCGAGCGTGTCGGGCAGAGCATAACGCCTCCGATGCCCCCGGTCGGGATTATTTGCTGGGCCTGGTATGAGATCCTGGCGCTGTTCATCTGGCATGTTGCGGGCGTACGGCCGGAAGTTGGTCACTGTCTCATCAAGCCGAAACTTCTGAAGGGGCTCGATCGCCTCACCGTCCGGGTTCCTCTGAGAGGTGGGGAGGTTCGACTGAAGGTTGTGCGTGGGAAGGGACCGCCGTCGGCCAGCGTGAATGGAGAAAAGCAGAGTGTCGTTGACGGCGCTCTCACTATACCGTACGTGCCTCAGGGTGTGTTTGTGGTTGAAATGACTCTCCCATAACATCAGGCGTCCGCGAGATGAAACGAAAAGAATTTCTTGGAACCGTTGCGGCGCTGGCCGCGGGCTCTCTTGCTGCCAGGGGAGGGGGCCATGCCGGGAATGTGTCGCCGTCCGCGGTTGCGCCATGGCCTCCCGTCGACTCCGACGACGACCGTTTCTGGGCCTTCGTTCGTGAACAGTTTCCCCTCACGCACGAGCGGGCATACCTGAACACCGGCGGTCTCGGGGCCTCTCCTTATCAGGTTATCGATGCAGTCAAGTCCAAAATGGACGAGCTGGAGCGGACCTCGGAGACGGGCTACGATGAGGTTCTCCTGAACCGGATCAAGAGTTCCGCTGGCGCGCTGCTGGGCTGCGCCCCGGAGGAACTCGCATTTGTACGGAATACGACGGAGGGGATCAACGTCGTCGCGAATGGCTTGCCGTTCCAGAAGGGGGACGAGGTCATCACCACCACGCACGAACACGTCGGGAACTCTCTCACCTGGCTTGCAGTCCAGAAGCGCCTCGGTATCGTCTTGAAATTCTTCGAACCCTCCACAGTGTCGAAGCAAGAAAACCTTGATCGCATTGAGGCCCTCGTCACGAAGAAAACACGGCTGATTTCGGTCCCGCATGCGGTGACGACCACTGGCCTCATCCTCCCCGTCAGGGAAATCGGTGAGATGGCGAAGGCGCGAAAGATCTGGTTCTTCGTGGATGGGGCTCAGACAGCGGGGATGATTCCCTTCCGGTTGCACGAGATAGGATGCGACGCGTACGCAACAAGCGGGCACAAATGGCTGATGGGCCCGAAGGAAACCGGGCTTCTCTACGTCCGCAAGGGTAGTCTCGACACGATCGAGGCGAAGTTTGTGGGGGCATATTCAGCCGGGAGTTTTGATTTCCTGAAAGGGACATTCACGTTACACCCTGCGGCTCAGCGGTATGAGTACGGCACGGTGAGTGTGCCGCTGAGAGTCGGTCTCGGGGCGGCGATCGCGTTCATCCAGAGGATCGGAATAGAGAACGTCTGGAAAAGGGACCGCGCGCTCTCAACGGCTCTGTTCCATGGTCTGAAGCAGATTCCCGGTGTGACCGTCCTGTCGCCCGAAGACGACGGGATGCGAAGCGCCATGGTGACGTTCATGCACGCGAAGCTGCCCTACACGGATTTGCAGGTGCATCTCAACGCCCTGGAGCTTCGGACGCGCGGCGTTTCCGAGGGAGGTCTGGCGGCGCTGAGGATATCGACACATATCTACAACACGCGGGAAGAGGTTGAGAGGGTATTGGAGGGCGTACGGGGAGTGAAGTGAACTTCCAAAATCTCCGCCTGCCGTGTGAGACCTCATCGGGCGGGCAGGCCCGCCTGCCGTGAGAGAACTCATCGGGCGGGCAGGCCCGCCTGCCGTGAGAGAACTCATCGGGCGGGTAAATCCAAATCTGATTCAAGGATGGAAGGGTCCGGATGAAGTCTGTTAACCTCTATGATTATCTCGTCATCGCCGGCTATTTTCTTTTCATGCTCGGGATTGGTTTCTACTTCATGCGCGTGAACAAGGGAGCCAGGGAGTATTTTGCCGGGGGCAACATGATCCCCTGGTGGGTTTCCGGCATGACGCTCTACATGGCGAATTTCAGTGCCTGGACATTTACCGGAGCTGCGGGCTTCGCCTACACTACCGGACTTTTCCCGGTTGTCTGGTGGAGCATGGGAGGATTCGCCTATTTTCTGGGATCTCTCCTGACCGCGAAGCGGTGGCGGCGGACCCGCTCAATCTCTCCGGTCGAATACACGTACACGCGGTACAATGTGCCAACTCAACAGTTTCTCAGTTGGGTTATCTCCGTCAACTTCACTCTTTCAGCGGGGGTGCAGCTTGCCTCGACCTGCAAGCTGCTTGCGCCGGTGATGGGGGTCGACCTGATCACGGTCACGGTGTTTACGGGTGTCATTATCCTCCTCTATACATTTCTGGGGGGGGTCTGGGCAGTATCCGTGACCGATGTGGTCCAGGGGGTGATTCTGCTCTGTACAACGTTCATCGTTGTACCCTTGAGTCTCCATCTGGTTGGCGGTCCGGTGAAGCTGCTGGAGGCTCTTCCGCCCCTCTCGTTCGATCATTTGTACAACGGTGTTCACTACGACGAACACTGGTTGATCTCGATGTTCGTCATCGGGACGATCGGCTTTGCGGGTGGG
>DAIUKN010000316.1:0-4370 GCA_036848195.1 Bacteroidota bacterium | reverse complement strand
TCTTCAGGACGATCATCACGTCGAGCAGGAACGCCCGTTTCCTCGCGTAGCCGATATCCAGTCGCATCATCTCCTTGAAGGTGGTCCGGTTCTTCCCGCTCACCTGCCACAGTCCGGTCAGGCCCGGGACGGCGTCGAAGCGCCGCATCTGCCAGGAGTCGTATTCGTAGGATTCGTAGATCAGGCAGGGACGCGGCCCGACGAGGCTCATGTCGCCGAGAAGGACGTTGATCAGCTGCGGGAGCTCGTCGATGCCGGTCGCGCGGAGAAGATTGCCGAAGGGGATGATCCGGGGGTCCCTGCCGTGGTCGAGCTTGGTCATCTCTTTTTCGTTGCGGATCAACTCCCGCAGGTAGTTCCGGTGGAGGGCCGTGTCGGTGTTCACGTGCATTGTGCGGAACTTCCACATGGTGAACACCCTGCCGAGGTAGCCGACCCTTTCCTGCCGGAACAGGACCGGGCCGGGGGAGACGAACTTGATGAGCAGGGCGACCAGCAGGAGCAGCGGCGACAGAAGGAGGATGGCGACAAGCGATCCCACGATGTCGATCGCGCGCTTCCACCGGGGAATCCGGAACAGGACATGCGGTTCCAGTTCTTCGATCGGCCTTGCGCGGTCCGCGGCGTCCACGCGGGAGAACAGCATCCCGGAATCGCCGGTCTCCCCCGGCACGGGCGTTTTCCTGAGGGAGCGAGGATCCCGGGGCGGGTCCCCGTCGTCGCCGGGAAGCCACGAGGAGGGATAGACGTACACGATGCATTCCGGGGGAGCGCTGCCGTTGTAAGCCTTTCGGACGTTGAGGACGAACTTCCAGGCGCATTCGGGCCGGGTGTGCGGGAGGACCGCACCGATGCGACCGTCCGCGAGCCACCCGATGGTGTCGGTGGAGCGGATCCGGTGCGTGAGGATGGGCACGAGATTCCGGGCCGCGTCGGTTTTCCTGTTGCCGTTGCCGACCTCGAAGACGGCCATGGAGAATTCCTGCCCCGTCCGGTCGGCGCGGTCGCGCTCCCGGTGGAGGATCGAGGAGAACTCCCGGGAGGAATGGACGCGATTGAAGATCTTGGCGTCCCGAAGCCAGGTCAGCGGGTTTATGTGATCGAGATACCGTTTCATCGGCTCTTCGCGGAAATGTATTCGTAAACTTTTATGCGGTTCGCAGGCGCAAACTAGCCGAACGGCAATAACAAGATTAGCTGCAAATAAAGGGCCAAATGAAACTTTTCTGCGTGCCTCGTAACCTCCCATTTTCATTAAATAAAAATCGGAGGGCCTTGGATGGATCGAGCGGTGTAGAGATATTTTTCCAATAGTTGAAAAATAATTCCGTTTTTTCATTTATTCCGGGTGTCCCGGGGCTGGCTCCCCGCCAGTAGAGCCTGCGTTCGATCCAAGTTCGAGCTGGATGGGACGCAACCCAGCCAACCCGAAGGTCCCGCCCCAACTGAAGATCTGTATCCTCTCTGCCGATAAGGGGGTCAAGGAGCTTCGTTAGGCTTCGATATTTCTTTATGTGAGGTAACGAAACCCAAGGAGGATGCGATGGATTATCGTCGAAACATCGGGTTGCTCATCGTGGTTCTTGCAGCCGCTTTCTGCATGTCCGCATGCGGCGGAAATGACGGGTCCTCCGCGCCGCCGGCGCCTACTGTGGTGACCGGCAATGCAACAGGCATAACCAACGTTAGCGCAACGCTCAACGGGACCGTCAATCCGAACGGTTTGGACACAGAAGCCTGGTTCGAGTGGGGAACAAGTGCAACCCTGGCGACCATCGACAATACGGCCAAGCAGGCATTCGCGGCGGGAACGACCGTCCAGTCGGTCTCCGCGTCGATTCCCGGCCTGACGTTCGGCACCACGTACTATTTCCGGATGGTGGCATCGAGTTCGTCGGGGGTGAGCAAGGGGACCATCCAGAATTTCAGCACCTCCGCACTGAGGCCCACGGTCACCACCCTGGCGGCCGATACTCTGGCCGCAACGAGCGCCTCGTTGCACGGCGAGGTCAATCCGAACTCGCTGGCCACGCAGGCATGGTTCGAGTACGGGACAGACAGCAGCCTCGCCACCCCTACGATAACCCCGGCCGTGGCGGTCGGATCTGGATCCGCGGTGGTGTCGACGAGGGCCGACATCTCCGGCCTGGCTCCCGGGGGAACGGTCTATTTCCGCGTGGCGGCGAGCAACCTGGCCGGTGAGCAGAAAGGGACCATACTTTCCCTGAGCACGAGTAATCCCCCGGTCGTTGCCAACGCAGGTCTGGACAATATCGTCGAAATGGGGCGAACGGTGACCTTGGACGGATCGGGTTCCACGACACCCTTCGGCACGATCACCTCTTACTTGTGGACGCAGGTGGCCGGAACGGCGGTGACCCTTTCCGACAACACGGGAGCAAAGCCTACATTCATCGCACCTGCGGTTCCCATTACTGGCGCCGTGCTGCGGTTCGAACTGAAAGTCACGGACAGCAGGATGCTGACCTCGACGGACAACGTGGACATAACGGTCAAATGGGTAGGCTTTTCGGACGACTTCAGCACAGATACCACGGGCACGTACACGAAAACGGTAACACTCGGTACCTTTGGTACCTTTACCTGGGATTCCGTGGGGGAGAGAGCACAAGTCACCACGGGAAGCGACAATGCGCTGCAGGTTTCCAAGGCCGTTCTTGCAACGAATTCCGGCATCTTTTCATTGGATTTCACCCCGACGATTCCTTATGGGACACATGGCGGGATTTGGGTACGCCTGGTGCAGGATGCCAACAACTATTACGAAATCACGAATTTTGATTTCGCGTCCTTAGGCTTCACCCCCTTCCTGCCGGATCTTGCCCAGATTATCAAGGTCGTCGGCGGGGCGGTAACAGATAACGTCTACCTGCCCCAGACGGCGTATTCGCAGAACACCACCTACAACCTCGGCATCACTTTCAGCCCATCACAAGTAATACTGGAAGGTTTTGGAGCCCCGGTGACTCTGAACACGAGCGATACGACCAGTATTTCGGTAACGAGTTTCGAAGTGGAGACGGGGCAGCAGGACGCCTACTACAAGAACTTCAAGCTTCTCGCCATTCCGTAAAGCGGCGGGAGGGGAGGGGGGAGTTCCCCCTCCCCTCCGACCGTCCATATCGACAACGTCACTATGCTCAGCGTGTCCGCTGGAGCGCTCTGTTGGACACCTGTTACTTCGCGAGTATCCAAGCCACTGTTTGCGCGACGACCTCGCGCTCGAGCCCGTTGAACCCGTGGTAAGCAAGGGCCTCGCAGGGGTCGCCGCGATTCTGGCCACCATTGAATGGCAGCAATTGCTTCTTCGGTACCCCGCTAAGTTTTTCCATCAGTTTGGGGACATCGTTGAATGAGCAGTTCCTGCAGCCGTCCTGTTCGTGGTGAACCACGAGGACAGGGATACGCAGCGTGCCGAGCGGCATGGCGGGGACCGGCCGACTCTTGTCATCAGTGAGGATGGAGGAACTCAGCACCAAGCCGTCTGGACCCTCGGGGCCAGTGAGTTCGGTGGCGATATATGC
Organism: Bacteroidota bacterium; assembly: GCA_036848195.1. Classification (GTDB taxonomy): domain Bacteria; phylum Bacteroidota; class Ignavibacteria; order UBA10030; family UBA6906; genus DAIUKN01. The sequence continues at coordinate 825 of DAIUKN010000316.1, read as the reverse complement.
GGCCGACTGCGTTCCCCGGCTTGTGCCGACCAACCATACAGGTACCTTGGCCTGTTCACGTATCCAGGCGATGACGGCCTTGATGTCCGCCACGTGGTCGGGTCTTTGTCGAAAGCCACCAAGATAGGGCGGACTCTGGCGATCGGACGGCGCATCAACCACTGCCACAAGTAGACCCTGGTCCGCAAACAGCTGGCGGGTCCGGACCAGGAAATTCTTCTCTCCCCACGTGAACCCCCCGCTTGAGGATATTTGCAGCCCACCATGACCCCCGGCAAACAGGATGACAGCCGCCTTCGGGTCCTGCGGAGAAAGGATCACCATTCTTTGAGAGACGCCCGGCCGTGTGGGGATGTCTACGACTTTCTGAGGGACCTCACCATAGGCTTGGGTGGTGCAGGCCAAGAGAAACAGCGAGATATAAATCTTCACTGTTCTATTCACGGCAATGCTCCTTTTTCCTGACCAGTTATAAACAGGGTTTGGGACAGCCTAATCCAACGGATCAAGCGTGATCTCCTGGTCCCCCTGTTTCAGTAACACGGGGGTCGAAAAATGCGGTCGTATGTAATCCAGAGGAATCCGGCTCTTCCGGTTTCATGGCGGGAAGGGGATTCATGGGGCTTAAAGGTGTGGAAATGGAATACCGCAAAGGGTTGCATTCAGCACCGTCCGGCGTAGGAGGTTGGGAACCAAACGCCAACGAGCGGGTGCGCTGTGTGCAGATTAACGTCTTTATATGCGGATCAGCCGGAGAATGCAACAGGGAGCCGTGTCCATATGCCAGTTGCGATTTCCCATCACAATACGATTAGAGCCGTCTCA
>DAIUKN010000315.1:0-4376 GCA_036848195.1 Bacteroidota bacterium | reverse complement strand
GAGACCGTCGACACGGCAGAGGTCAAGCGAATGCGACGAAACCTCCATCACCACCGCAGTACACCCCCGTTCGACCATCCGCGCCAGGAGCTCGTTCAGCTCAAGTGATTCCGGCGTGGTATGTGTCGCGGGAATCACTTCGCTGCCGATCCGGTATTCGATCGTGCCGATCAGTCCGACGGTCTCTCCGCCTGCTTCCAGGATCGACTTGATCAGGTGGGTTGTCGTCGTTTTGCCGTTGGTGCCGGTCACCCCGATCAGCCTGAGCCGGCGTGAGGGGTGGCCGTAGAAGTTCGCGGCCATGCGGGCAAGCGCCTTCCGCGTGTCGGGAACCACAACTTTGACGACGCCCGAGTGCACGAAGAACATGTCGGGTCTTGCCGCATCGTCCTGCACCACAACAACCGATGCCCCGTTTGCAACCGCATTATCAATGAACGTGTGCCCGTCGAGCGCTGTGCCGGGAATCGCGACGAAGAGATCACCCAGGCGGACTTCCCGCGAGTCGTACCGTATGCCCGGGACCTGTGTTTCCTGCGTCGGCAGCATCTTTCCGTACTGAATCGAAAAGAGCTTCGTGACGCTGACGCCATCGAGCAGGTGCGACAGGAACATGGCCGTGCTTCAGTTCATGCTCAGGAGCGACCGATTCCGCGGCTCACACCGGACCGCAACATGCGTGCCGACTTTCACCTGCTGTCCCGCCCGGGGCGTCTGGGATGCCACGACACCTGATCCGCTGATGCTGACCTCCAGCTGCTGGATAGCCAGGCTGTTGATCGCCCGCCGCATCGGCATTCCCCGGAGATCAGGAACCACCGCATAGCCCGGCGGCGCTGCATCCGATTCTTGTGTCTGGAGTTTCACGGCCTCGCCGCGGCCGACGACCGCTCCCGCACGCGGTGACTGGCCTCTCACCAGGCTTCCATTCCCCTCAATTTCACTCTTCAGACCGCGAGCCGCGAGCATCTCACGGGCGACGTCGGTGTTCAGGCTCACAAGATCGGGCACCACAAGACTCTCGTTCCCTGCCATGACCGGTCCGGGGGTCCTGGTGAAACGCCCGGACATTGTGTAGATCTTCTGCGCGATTGCCTTGAAGATCGGCGCGCTCACGAGCCCTCCGGTGTATCCCCCCTCGCGCGGATTGTCGAGCATCACCAGACAGACGACCTTCGGATCATCAGCGGGAAAGAAGCCGACAAAGGAGGCCGTGTAGTTCCCCTGTTCGTAGCGTCCCTCGCTGACCTTGCGCGACGTTCCCGTCTTGCCCGCTATTTTCAGCCCGGCAATCTTCGCCTGGACTCCTGTCCCCCGCTCGACTGCGCCTTCAAGGAAACGGGTCAGCACTTCGGCCGTCGATTTTTCAATGACCCGCCGGATGGTCTGGGGCTTTGCCTCCACCACCGGTTCCTGGTTCTCATCGATGATCTTCTTGACGATGAAGGGCTTTTCCATGACACCGTTGTTGGCTATCGACGCGTAGGCGGACGCGATCTGGATGGGGGTGACGCCGACCTCATAGCCGTAGGCCATGGTATTCAAGGTGGTCGCTGACCAGAGATTCGGCCGCTTCAACTCTCCGTTCACCTCTCCCGGAAGATCGATGCCCGTCTCGATGCCGAATCCGTAGTTCCTGGCCATCGTGTAGAGAGCCTCGGCACCGATGCGGTCGGAAATCTTCGCCATCACAATATTGCTGGAGAGTTCCATCGCCTCCTGAAAGGTGATGGTGCCATATTCATGGGTGTCCGTGATCGGTTTCGGGCGCAGTTTCCCCCCGGGAAGCTTCACGATGTACTTTCCCCGCTCGGCATAAAACTTCTGCTCCGGCTTCGCGACACCCTTCTCCAGAGCAGCCGACGCAGTCACGATCTTGAAGACCGACCCGGGCTCGAACATGTCCGTGATTGCGCGGTTCTTCATCACCGCCTGGCTTGTGCCGGCGGGGTTTGCGGGATCCATCGCGGGTGAGTTCGCCATGGCGAGGATCTCGCCGGTGGCGGGATCGAGGATGACCACCAGGCCGCTTTCCGCATGGTTGCGCTGGATGCCGCGCGCCAGTTCCTCTTCAGCTATTGCCTGATACTCGATATCGATGGTGAGAACCGCAGAGGCACCGTTCGTCGGCTCAACCCGTGGATAGTCCACGGATGGCCGCTTGCGACCGAGTCCATCGCGCTGCATCACCACGTATCCATCTTTTCCCTTCAGGTAACGATCAAGCGCCAGTTCGATCCCGTTCAGGCCGCGATTGTCGACGTCGGTGAATCCGATCACCTGGCCGCCGATATGTTCATAGTGATAGAGACGCTGGGGCTCCTTCAGTTCGATGACCCCCTCCAGGTCCGGCACGTTAATCGCCTTGGAGATTTGCGGTTTTGCCCGGCGCTCGAGGTAGACAAACCGCGTGTTCTGTGCCGACAGCTTGTCCAGGTAATACCCTCGCGGCTTGCCAAACACCCGAGCGAACCGCTCTGCAACAACTTCGGCCCGTTCGCCGACCGCTTTCGGATCGGCGCCAAATGAGACATACTGGGTGTTTGAAACCAGCAACTTGCCGTTCCGGTCATAGATGTTCCCGCGTGTGGCCGGCTGGGGCACACGTGCCTCATACTGCTTCCGGGCGATGTCCCGGTAGTTGTGCGACTGGAGAACCTGAATCTGCACCAGGCGCATGGCCACGACCGCAAAGACCACCAGCAACCCGATCTTCACCCAGAGGAGACGGCGGAGAGAATCCCGGTGAGCGACGGCCTGCGGATCCACGTACGGTTGGCGTGGTGGCGGACGATCAGGCATGATGGTCTGGGGACAATGTCATCGTTCTTTCAATGTTGCCAGTTTGTCCCGGTCGATCTCGAAATACACGGGCTGTTCGGGGGGATACCGCAGGTTCATCTGCTCGGAGGCAATCACCCCTATTCGCTCCAGTGCGGCTTTACGATTGACTTCCGCCAGGAGTGCGGCATTCGTGTTCGACAGGGCGGCATATTTCGCCTGGAGCTGGCCAATGTCGAATGCAAGCTGATTCACGGTAATGATGTTGTTCACGTAAAACACGATCCCGATGCCGAAACAGAAGAGCAGCAAGATAATGTTAAACGTCGATGTCCTGCGGTGCGTCCCCCGTTTGTTCGGCCGGACCGCAAAGCCGGTGGCGGAGGGATGATTGTCGCCATTGTAGATGTACCGACGTTCGCGGGTGATCGTACTGAACTGCTCCTGCATCGAATCGGTCCTATGGTTTGTCGCCCGTTGCCGGTTCGGCAACGCGTTCAGCTGCCCGCAGCCGTGCGCTTCTTGCGCGCGGATTTCTCTCGACCTCCGCGGCTGACGGTTGGACCGGCCGCGGCGTCAGAATCCGAAGCCGCGGATTCCGCGGTGCATCGGGAACCAGCTTGTGTCCGGACGGGATGACGACAGCCGCTTCTTTCCGAAAGAACTCTTTTACAATCCGGTCTTCGAGCGAGTGATAGGCCACCACGACCAGACGCCCGCCAGGGGCCAGCACGTCAAGTGCTGAGGTAAGCCCGGCCGAGAGGTTATCCAGCTCGCCGTTGACCTCGATGCGGAGAGCCTGGAAAACACGCGCCAGTGTCTTCACCAGGAACCGTGCGCCAACTGCAGATTCCACCGCCGCACTCAGGTCGCCCGTTGTGCGCAGCGGACGTCGTCCGGCGATCCTCCGGGCAATTCTCCGCGAGAGTCGCTCCTCCCCATACCGGAAGAGGATATCAGCCAGCGCCTCTTCCGAGTACTCGTTTACCACGTCGCGGGCGGTGAGCTGCTGGCGCCGGTCCATCCTCATATCCAGCTCTTCATCGCTCCTGAAACTGAATCCCCGTGGACCCTCATCGAGCTGGAAGGATGAAACGCCAAGATCCAAGAGAACTCCTCCCACCCGGTCAACACCGATCCGACGAAGCTCGGCTTTCATCTCCCGGAAATTCGCCCGGACGAAGACCACCCGGTCCCCGAATCTCGCCAGACGCCGGGATGCAAAGCGAATCGCCTCCTCGTCGAGATCAAAACAGAGAAGCCGGCCTTTTGCCGAAAGCAACCCGCAGACTCGTTCGGCGTGACCACCGCCCCCGACCGTGCCATCCAGATACGTCAGTCCGGGATCGCTCAGAAGCGCGTCAATCGCCTCGTCACAGAGAACCGGTGCGTGGTACTCGACATCCATGGGCGCCAGGCCGGCAACTACTTCTGCAGAACATTTTGTGCGACGTTCTCGTAGCTGTCCGCCTGCGTCTTCAGGTACTCGTGGTAGACCCTGGGATTCCAGAGTTCGATCCGCTCGAGTACGCCGAGAATCAACACATCGTTTTCGATGCCGGCGAATTGTAAGAGTTCTTTCGGGATGGTAACGC
>DAIUKN010000314.1:0-4391 GCA_036848195.1 Bacteroidota bacterium | reverse complement strand
CGGCAGGCGGGATCGATATCTCCACGCGATCGAAGTTGTGCCGGAGATCAAATGTGCTGACGAGCGTGTTGAAAAAGGCGAGCCCCCGTGCTTTGCCGCCGAGGGATCCCCTGCCGATCCGCGCCAGACTTGTTGCCGGATCGAATGTGGCCGCGTCGAAATCCTCTATCTGGCCGAGCCGACGGGTGCGGCGGTAGTTCTCGAGTGACACGACGAGGTCGTTCCGGAGTGCCTCGGCAGAGGGAAAGTCGGACACTTTTCGAGGGCGCAGCTTGTGCGCCAGACGGAATTCTGTGCGAGCCTTCAGCCAGTTGGAAAAGTGGTTTCTCTCTGCGTGATAAACGATGCTCTCATCGGGAACCACACGAAGGAGATCCTCGAGAGTCTTCAGGTCAGCTGCGCGGGCCACCTCCGTGCCGTCGGGCTTCCTGAAGATGAACTCTCCGAAACTGAAATACTGGCTCATGAACTGCCGGAGATCATGGAGCAGTGTTGGAGAATTCTTGAGCAGAAACGAGGCTCCGGTTCTATGTGCCTTAGCCTCGTTGTCGGAGGAGCGGGACTGCATAAGGATGGGGATGTCGGGATGGTCCGCCTTCACCCCGCGTGCGAACTCGACGCCGGTGCGGGAGATCTCCTCCCCGGTGGGGGAGAGGTCCATGTCGCAGATGATTCCCAAGACGTTTTCTGCGAAACGTTTATAGTCACGCCACGCTTCGTCGTACGTCGTGCAGAGGAGGATCCTGGGCCGTGCGCGCATACGGAGAACTCTGTCGAAGAGGTTGATTCCCTCCGCCATGAGCCGATGCGACTGTTTTTCGATCTCAGCGTAGATGGTGGGGAGGAAGCTTGAATAGGAGCGGATGTCGTCTTCCACCAGCAGGATGACCTGAACACCGGCGGCCGCGGCGTCGTGGTCCACGTTAAGCCAGTCCTCGACACATTTGATAATGCCGGTCAGAATTGCCGAATCCCCCTGCCAGAGGAAAACGCGGTCGAAAAGGGCGGCTTCCTCCTGGCGCATGAACTCTGACCCCTCCCGGTTGTCATAGGCGAGAAGGACCAGCGGTGTGCCCGGGTGTGATTGGCGGACCAGGCGAGCGAACTTCGTCGCGGGCATATCTTCGATGTGGAGGGTGGCGATAATGAGATCGCACTTGCGACTGGCGGCGAGCTGAAGGGCCTCATGGCCGCTCGCCGCATGCGTGATCTCGGCAGAATGGCTGATGCGAAGCCCCTCGTATTCCGCGCGGATTGACTCATACAGTCTTCCGTCCTCCATGAGAATGTATGAGTCGTATGCGCTGGAGACGAGGAGGATATCGCTGACGGTGAACCGCATAAGATTCGGGAAGCCCTGAAATCTTGCGCCGGGGCCCATGGCCGACCATGGGTGGTCGGGCTTCTGCGGGACCGTGTGGAGGGTTGTGTTCACGAGAGAGAGGCAGCTGCCAGAAGATAACGAATTCGCATGCCAAAAAGTCAAGCTGATAAGGTGGTGTATGCTTGTTTCGAGACTGAATTGAAAATTTGTAATTGTAATGCGTAAGCCCGCCAACGGCGGGCTTACGAGGGATTGCAGCGACGCGATAACGGGCGCTGCAAAATGAAAAGGCGGGCACCCGCAACTGCCCGGATGCCCGCCCGCAATACGATCCTCGAGTGAAGATGGTTCGCCGGCCTTGAACTAATCGAGTGGAATGCGGCTGGCGTTCTTCTTGAGCCAGGTATCGAATGTTTGCAGCGCGGGATTTACTGACCGGGAGAATTCCACGCTACGCGCACCCGCGTAGACGTGCTCGAAGTCGCGCTTGAACTGGAACATGTTGCCCATGTCCTCGGCACCCGGAAAGCCAAAGCTCCGGTAAACATCCGCGGGCACGTCGTTGTAGCGCACTTCCTGTCCCAGCGCTTTCGTCAGTGCGGCTGCCATCTGCGTGCCTGTCAGGTGCTCTCCTGCAATGCCGACGGTCTTTCCGATCAATTCACGACCCTTCTTGAAGATTCCGTAAGCACACTTGCCGATGTCCTCGGAAGCCATCCCCGGAAGCTTCTTCTCGCCCATGGGGTAGGTGAGGGCGAGCTTACCGTCGGGTCCCTTCTTTGGACCCGCACCGAAGTAAATGAGGTTCTCCCAGTAGAATGACGTGAGAAGAAACGTCGTCGGAACGCCGAGATCGGTAAACTCGTGGTCCGCTTCGCTCTTTGCGTCGAAGTGTGCCACCTTGTACTTGCCCATGAGTGTCGGCATGCGGTTATCAGTGAGCGGCACCCACTTGCGAGTGTCCTGGAATGTGGACCAGATCGCGTGTTGCACCCCCGCATCCTTTGCTGCCCGGGCCATGTTCTTTGCCTGGGTTATCTCGTTCTCCGGCGAAAAGTCGGCCCAGAAGAACGTTACACAGAATACGCCGTAGGCTCCTTTGAACGCCCGCTTCAGGCTCTCCACGTCGTTCACATCAGCGGCAACAACCTCGGCGCCCAGTTTTGCGAGTTCTCTTGCCTTGTCGGATTTGACGTCTCTCGTGATCGCGCGGGCTGTGTAGCCCCCGTTGGGGTCGTTGAGTATGGCACGGACCAGACCGCCTCCTTGTGCACCCGTTGCCCCGACCACCGCAATGATCTTCTTTTCTGCCATGTAACCCTCCTTGCTGTAAATGTTCCTGACTTCTGACTTTGCGACCGTCTTCCTTGTAACGCCCCGATGAGCCGTTTTGGTTCCGTCGGAACCATGCAAGCTCGATCAAGAGGCCAGTCGAAGCCCCTCGTATCTATTGGAGATCGTCACGAGGTGAAGGCTAAAATTCGTTTCTCAGAAGGTAGGCGGGCGCCATCCATCCTGATGGGTGATGGGGGGGACATCCGGCAACTCTTCTTCTGCCTCACGAAGCAAGGCGCATGAAATTCGCTCATGTTTTCTCTCGCTTTGGAGAGGTCCGCATTTCTTGTTTATTGAGAGACCAAGTGGCCTGTTCAAGTGACCTGTTCAAATGGGCAGTCCAAGTGGCCAAGTTGTCTGAAACCACTGGGAATTCATTGATCCTGGGTACATTTTGCACAAATTGAGGGATGTCAGGAGATAACGACGGGTTCTGCATGACGCCTTGACTGTGATACGGGTTCGGCCTATCTTTCCAGCAAGTTCATTCACAAGCCGGGATTTCCTCCTCAGGAGAGATTCCGGCTTTTTCGTGAAATGATCTTCTGCGATACCCGGGCCAAACTGTGGCAAGGGCGATCGGGGCACCCCTCTACGATCAACGAAAGGAAGAGAGCGCTCATGGTGGATCCCAATACGAAATACCTTGTTGCAGGGGGGGAGATTTCAGCACGACTCCAGGCGCGAGAACAGGTGATGTTGTTCTTCATCGCCTTTACGGCCATAGCAGTGGGGGTTTCGCTTTCCAGCGAGGCGCTTCTGAATTTCACTCTGCCGATAGGATATGCGGCACTGGCGACTGCATTTCTGAGCCGCCACCATGATCTGGTGATCGGGAACCTGAGGAGATTTCAACGTGACATCTGGCGTCTCGACAAAGAAGAAACGGGTACACCTGAGTACACGTCTCCCGAATATCTTGGCAGGGCAATCAAAGAGCGCTCGAAGCGAGAATACGCACAACTCCTCTTCATTGTGCTGGGAGGCTGTGCGAGCTTCTATCCCGCAGGCAAAGAGCTCTCATCTCCACTTGATATGGCTACAATACTCTGGTATGGCAGTATCGTTTGCTCCCTGCTGGCCGTCATCATTGCCTTGAGAACGCAACGCGACCGCAGGAATTGGGCAAAATAGAATCACCGCAATGGTCTGTCCGTGAGTTGGTCCAAATCGCAGCCCATATCGGGTTCATCATGAAAATGTGCGGCGACCAAGAGGTGAGGACTGGAGGGCGTTTTTGACTTCAGAACTTGCGGATAACGGATCTTCGGTGTTTCAGGTCCAGGTCAGAATCCGTAGCCGACCGGTCCGTAGCCGGGCACGCTCACGTACCCTCGCTGGCCACCCGAATCGGAATTGCCGGCACTAAATCGAGATGTCCAGAAGTTATCTCCGCTCCCGCCCTGACCGTGATATCCATTCTGTTTTGCAGCGACGAACAGGTTGATGACCACCGTCGCGTTCCCTTCATAACCCGCGTTTCCCTGATGATCAAGCCAGTACTTGCCGGGTTGAATCCACGATCCGACCATGTAGCTCCACACAGTGTATTCCAATGTCGGCAACTCACGACCGTTAATGAAGACGCCTGTGTTCCCCTTCGAAACGTTGCTCTTCATTGAACCGAAGCGATGGTTGGGCTGCATATATCCATAGGCAGGATATCCCACGACGCCATACAGACCGCTTTTTGCGTCATACCAGAAGCTGCCCGGCTTCGGTCTCACTCCGT
>DAIUKN010000313.1:0-4392 GCA_036848195.1 Bacteroidota bacterium | reverse complement strand
GGACCATTGACGGGAACCTTCTCTATGAACAGAGCAACCATCACCCTCCTCTCATTGCTGGCAGTCCCGGCGGGGCTTCTCGTCGCACAGCCTAAGTTGCATGTCGTCGACGGGACGAAGCTAAACCTGGGGACGATCTACCGCGGCCAGGTCATAGAGCGAACCATCTCGCTGAAGAACCTCGGCAACGACACGCTGATGCTCGGCAAGGTCGACGTCTCGTGCGGCTGCACCGCGGCCATGGTCTCAAGCGACAGGATACCCAAAGGCGGGACCGGCACACTCAAGATCACCTTCAACTCCAGGAATTTTGCGGGGGAAATCCACAAGAGCGTCACCGTGAATTCCAACTCCGCAGAATCCCCCGCAACGGTCATTGAGTTCACCGGAACCGTTGTCAATGAGATCGAGCTTACGCCGATGCAGCTGTTCCTGAAAGAGGCAGAGACCGGCCGGACCACCACTGTGACGTTCAAAATACGGAACAACGGGAAAGAGCCGCTTCAGCTGAAGGCTTTCCGGACACCGCTCGAGGGTTTCAGCGTCACTCTTCCGGAGGCGGCCCTCAAGCCGGGGATGGATGTGGAGTTGACCGCGCAATTCACACCGAAGAAGGCAATGCAGCTCATCTCTGACGGCGTGTTCATCTCCACGTCGAACCCCAACCAGCCCGAAGTGTATCTTCCTATCTTTGGGTCCGTCAAAGAATTCAAATTCCAATGATCGGTCGCCGCCAAGGGATGCTTCACCCCGACATCCAGCCGGCCCCGGCAGCTCCCCGATGAAGACACAAACCAAGTACCTGATCCCCCTCGGAATCGTTGCCGTGCTCGTCGCTGTCATTGTCTACCGAATCCTCACGGGAGGTACTCCGGCGGACTCGCGGCGTCAGAGTGCTCCGCTGGTCAAAGTGGAGCCGGCCCGGCGGGAGACCGTCACCTATGCACTTCGATTTACCGGCGACGTTGCTCCGGTCCAACAGGCCAGCATCTTCTCCAAAGTCAGCGGCAATCTGGAACGTGTCTACGCGGACATGGGGTTGCCGGTCCGCCAGAACCAGCTGCTGGCGCTGATTGACACCACGGAACTGCACCAGCAGTACCAGCAGGCCGCGGCGACCTATGACAATGCACGCCTTACCTACAAGAGGACGAAAGAGCTCTTCGAGCAGAATCTCGTTGCGGGGCAAGACATGGACAACGCCGAGACCGCACTCAAAGTGTCCAGCGCGGCGTTCGAAACCGCCAAAACGAGACTGGGCTATGCGCGCATCACCGCTCCGTTCGCAGGAACAGTGACGAAGCGATTTCTGGATCCCGGCGCACTCGTCACGCCGAACAACTCCACGCTCTTCACGCTGATGGACCTCGAGCAAATGAAGATTCTTGTGAACGTACTCGAGAAAGATATTCCCACCGTCAGCAAAGGGAAGGAGGCAACCATCACGGTCGACGCTTTTCCCGGCAAGACCTTCCGGGGCAATATCACGCGCCTGAGTGAGGCCGTTGACCCTTCGACACGTACAATGGCGGTCGAGATCGATATTCCAAACAAGGACCATACCTTGAAACCGGGAATGTTTGCCAATGTGTCCCTGCTGGTGAACGTTCACCCGGACGCAATCACGGTGCCGACCGTCGCTCTCATGAAAGATGACGGGGGGTACTTCCTCTACACCGCGGTCCGCGATACCGCCCGCCAGATACGCGTGACAACAGGTGTCGATCAGGGAGAACGGACGGAAATTACCGGGGGCCTGAACGACACCCTCGCTGTCATCGCCACAGGTCAGCAGTTCGTCAGAAATGGCGGGCCGGTCACGATACAACGGTAGAGGGAGAAGAATATGTGGCTCACACGGCTGGCGCTTCGCTATCCCATCTCGACGTTTCTGTTTGCCGTCACCATTCTGGTTCTCGGGATTGTCTCATTCCAGCAGCTTCCGATCGATCTCCTTCCGAACATTTCTATCCCTGTGGTTTCCACGATCACCTTCTATTCTGGTGCGGGACCGCTCGACATGGAACAGACCGTCACGCGGCTGGTCGAGCGATCCGTGGCATCCGTCAATGACGTCGACTACGTTCAGTCCACTACACGAGAAGGGGTCTCCCAGGTCCGGATCAACTTCAACTGGAATGCCAACCTCGACGTCGGGCTGGTTGACGTTGTGCAGCGCGTGAACAGAATTCTGAACCAGATGCCCACCGGTGTGTCCCAGCCGGTCACCCTTCGCTTTGATATCACTACCCTGCCCATCTGCACTATCGCCGTTGCCGGAGAGATCGATGAGCGGGATTTGTACGACCTTGCCTATAACGTGATCGAACCGCAAATCGAGCACATCACCGGTGTCGCCTCGGCGTCGGTGACCGGGGGGCGTATTCGCGAGATCCATGTTACGCTGGACCGCAACCGGCTCGAAGCCCTCCAGCTGCCGGTGCAGTCGGTTTTCAATGCCGTGGCAAATGCAAACCTGATTATCCCGTCAGGCGACCTGAAGACGGGGAAGTTCGACTACACGTTGAAAACCGAGAGTCTCTTCAACATCGTCAAGCCGATGGAGGACATCGTCATCAGGACCGTGAAGGGTGTCCCGATCCGCGTGAAGGATGTCGGAACGGTCGAGGACAGCTACCAGGAACAGACGGAGCTCATCCGCATCAACGGAAAACCCGGCCTGACCATGCGCGTGCAAAAGCTTGCCAGTGCGAACACGGTGGAGGTGGTCGACAATGTCCTCCGGGCCCTTCCGAAGCTCACCGGCGTCCCGCCCAACGTGCATCTTTCGGTCACGTTCGACCAGTCGCTGTACATCCGGCAAACCATTTCCGGTCTGCAGCAGGAAGCAACGCTGGGAGCTCTCCTGGCGATGATCATCATCATGCTTTTCCTCAGGAACATCCGGGGGACCCTGATCATCATCGTCGCCATCCCGCTCTCAATCCTGATTACGTTTATCTGGTTCCGGTTCGGCAATGTCACGCTGAATATCATGACCTTCGGCGGTCTCGCTCTTGCCGTCGGGCGATTGGTGGATGACTCCATCGTGGAACTCGAGGCGATCTCCCGCCACTATAACGAACGGAAACAGGGTCAGACGAAGCTCGAAGCGACACTGGAGGCGGCAAAGGAAGTGGCGGCGCCGATCTTTGTGTCCACGATGACAACCGTGATCGTTTTTCTGCCGATCGTCTTTCTGACCGGGATCGCGAAGCTGCTGTTTATTCCGCTGACGCTTACCATCGCGGTGGCGCTGTTCGGCTCGTTCTTCGTTTCACGGTCGGTCACGCCCCTCATGTGCCTCAAATACCTCCCCCCGGAGAAACATCTGGATCGTGATTCGAAGAAGCTTCCCGACCGCGTCCGCGTGCTCGCACACGATGCGCTGGAGGCACTCGACAGCCGTTACGCAGCAATGCTCCAGTGGACGCTGGTGCACAGGAAGCTTATCATCATCAGCATCGGTGCCGCAGCGGCCGTTTCGCTCGTCCTGATAAAGTTCATTGGAACGGAGTTCTTTCCCGACCAGGATGAGGGGCAATTCGCGATCACCATCAAACTCCCGGTGGGCACCCGATCAGAGGAAACCAACAGGCTGGTCCGCGGCGTCGAGGAGATCCTGCAACAGAATATCCCTGAGCTGCAGGCCATGATCTCGGACATCGGAGTGCCATCCGCACGCAGCGGGAACCTCTTCGGTCGGAATTCCGGAAGCCACGCGGCGAACATCCAGGTGGCGCTGACCCCCGCCGATGAGCGGAAGCGATCCGTCTTCCAGATTGTCCGGTCCATCCGCCCGAAGCTCGCAGCGGTGCCCGGCGCATCGATGTTCATCGTTCCTGGAGGCTTTCTCCGCTTCCTGCTGAACTTCGGGTCTGCGGCCCCCATCGACGTGGAAATCCGCGGGTATGATCTTGATACGGGCTCCGAACTCGCCAAACAAATTGCCGCCATCGTACGCTCGACCATCGGGCTCGGGCACGATCTGGGCCTGGAAGCGGCCGTCGACCTGTGCGATCTGGGAATGGAGATCGCCTGCGTCGCCGACATTCGCGAAGATGGCCAGAACCCCGACCTGCTGCTGGCCCTGGCCGAGCGCAAGATCCCCTTTCTGCGCGGCTGGGTAGCGGCCAGAGCGCACGGCGCCAAACAGGTCAACAAGGTCACGCTGCGAACCATCGAGGGCAGCGTCAAGCGCCAGATCGAATGCGACCTGCTGGTGGCCTCCGCCGGCCTCACGCCGCTCACGGGTCCCTTGACCCTGGCCCAGGCCCGGCTGCGGACTCCCGACCCGGAAAAGCCCGATCCGAAGCTCGACAAACTGGCGGCCAGCTGGGGCCTAGAGCCGCTCAGATCCCCTTCAGCTGCCCCGAAGACCCAGCAGCCGGA
>DAIUKN010000312.1:0-4417 GCA_036848195.1 Bacteroidota bacterium | reverse complement strand
TCGGGACGCGCCAGAGCGGCGTACCAGAGTTCAAAGTGGCCAATATCCTGACAGACCTGGCGCTGTTGGAGGCCGCTCGGGCAGACGCTTTTGAGCTTGTCAGACGTGACCCACAGTTGCGCGATCCCGCTCACCGTATCCTCGCCGATCAGCTCCGCGACCGGTTCCACGAAGACCTTGCACTGCTGCACGTGGGCTGAGCATCTGCTTCACGCCTTCCTCGAATAGCTCCTTTCTCCCCCTTCGCGTCGGCCAATGGCTCTGTGGCTTCGCCAAAGCCCCGGCTTCCCGGGACCCGACAGACCCGGGAGGGTTCATGCGCGCGACTCCACCGACAATTTCCGGATTTCTTCCCGCGGAAGGTCGTGACGGCGGCGGTCGCGCGCTGAAGACGTCATCATCAGCGTGAGCCGTCATCGGTTTCTTCCTCCCGGCGTCATCACCGGTGTCCTTCAGCTGCTCACTCTCTCACGTGATCTCCTCTCATCTCACGTCTTCATCTCTCCCGCACTTCGTCTCTTCTCTCGACGACGACGATGAGACCCCAAAACGCATTTTTTTCTTGACATCGAATCAGAATTGGTTATATTAAGAACGTGTAATCCGTCAGTTGAATTTCTTCGGAGAGTTTCTGGATCCTTCTATACCAAAGCTTCCTCTTGCCGCGATGAAGGTCGCGCTTGTGTACAACGCAAAAGAGGAAGCGTCGCCTCTCGTATCACGCACCGCCGATCCGGCTGAGAATCCTCCCTCGAGTCTCCCATCAGCATCATCGTTCGCCAGTAGTCCTCGGAGTGTCTCCGTTCTTGCGGCACCTCCGGCTCCCGAGCGCGTGAATGATCTGTACGCGGAGTGGGACACGATGGAGACCGTGAATGCCGTTCGTGCGGCGATTGAGGAGCGGCACTCGGTTCTGATGATCGAAGCCAACGAAGATGCGTTCGAGATATTCCGTCAGAGGAAGTTTGATTTCGTCTTCAATATCGCCGAAGGTCTTCATGGCTCGTCACGGGAGGCGCAGGTGCCGGCCATGCTTGAGATGCTCCGCATCCCGTATCTTGGTTCCGACCCGCTGACGCTCGCTCTCTGTCTGGACAAGTCGCGAGCGAAAGAGGTTCTCTCTCATCATGAGATTCCGACAGCCGCTTTCACCGTCGTTCACTCCAGGGAAGAACTTGAAGACGCAAGAGTGCGATTCCCTTCTATTGTCAAACCGTTGCATGAGGGGTCGAGCAAGGGGGTGTACAACTCCTGTGTCGTGCGCGACACGGCGGAGCTGGAACGAGAAGTGAACACCATTTTTGAAGTGTACCATGAACCGGCATTGATCGAAGAGTTTCTCACCGGACGGGAATTCACCGTTGCTCTCCTCGGGAACGGAGAGGATCTCCGGGTTTTGCCTCTTGTCGAGATTAAGTTCGACGCGCTCCCGCCGGGGGCAAATCCCATCTATTCGTATGAAGCGAAATGGATGTGGGACAGTCGGGAAAACCCCCTTCAGATCTTCGAATGCCCGGCGACGTTGTCTCATTCCCTCCACTCTGAAATCGAGGAGCTCTGTCGTCACACGTATCGCGTCCTTCGTTGTCGTGACTGGTCACGAATTGACGTCCGTTGTGACGCCCGGGGGAAAGCTCATATAATTGAGGTCAACCCCCTCCCCGGAATTCTCCCGAAACCTGAAGATAATTCATGCTTTCCGAAGGCCGCTCGAGCCGCCGGGATGACGTACAATCAGCTCATCAATAGCGTTCTCGATATTTCAATGAAAAGATGCGGCCTTTTTACTCAGGAAACGCAAAGAAAACGGGCGAATTCAAACTAGGGTCTCTCATGCCAAAAAAGCTTCGAATTTCTATTCTTTATAATCAGCCGGTCACGGGTGGCCCTCAAAGTCGTAAGTACATAGCGGAAAATGGCCGACTCGAAGAGGGCCCTTTTCCGCAAAAAGTGGAGTTGCTTCGCGCGGCCAGAAAACAGACCCCCGTGCAGCAGATGATCGATCTATCTGAAGTTGGCGTCATGGAAGAGATGGAGGACATCAAAATTGCCCTCAATTCGCTCGGATACAAGACCTCAATATTCAACGTCGACAGCAACATCGATCGTCTTTTCAATTATTTAAAGGAAGAGAAGCCTGATCTCGTTTTCAACCTTGTGGAATGTGTCGAAAACGAATCGATTCAGGAGATGAATGTGGCGGGCCTGTATGAGCTGTTGAAGATACCGTACACCGGGGCGGGTCCGCTGGGTTTGGGGACGGCCTTGAACAAGCCCCGCGTCAAGGAGATCCTGACATATCATGGCATCAAGACTCCCAGATTCCAGGTTTTTCATCCGGCCGACAAAATCAATCTGAATCCGGAGATGGCGTTTCCGGTTATCGTGAAGCCCTCCCGGGAAGACGCCAGCGTCGGCATTGCCGACAGCTCGGTGGTCTACAACCAAAACGACCTGCGCAAGAGAGTCCGCTTTATTTTCGAAGAGTTCGAGCAACCGGCTCTTGTTGAACAGTTTGTCGACGGGCGCGAGCTGAACGTCGCGATCATCGGAAACAAGAACCCGATCGCGCTTCCCATTTCGGAAATCGACTTGTCGGGTCTTACTGACGGGATGCACAAGATTGGCAGTTACGAAGAGAAGTGGATGCACGGAACGGTTGCCTATGAAGGGACCAAAGGTGTCTGCCCTGCGCCGTTGACCGTGCTCCAGGAGGCGAAGATGAAGAGTGTCGCGCTCCGCTGTTTCGACCTGATCGGTTGCAGAGACTATGCGCGGGTCGACTTTCGCATGACGAAAGAGGGTGTGCCGTACGTCCTGGAAGTCAATCCCAACCCCGATATCTCGGACGACGCAGGGTTCGCACGCTCGGCGAGGGCACACGGGTTTACGTTCCCGGAGATCATTGGTAAAATCGTGGAGGTTGCACTCGAACGATGGCGCCCGGCCCCATGATATCATCGCTGACTTTCTCCGGTACTCCGCCGGTTTCAGGTGGTACGCACCCCGAGAGCATCCGGCCGCTCCGCCGCGACGACCGGGAGCCCCTGCGCCATATTCTGTCGGAAACGGGCGTTTTCACGGATGACGAAATCGACATCGCCCTTGAGCTCCTCGATGTGGCGCTCGATGTGCCGGACCAGGAAGACTACATCATCTTCACCTACGAGGAGGGGGGCGAGGTTCTCGGCTACTATTGCGTGGGGCCGACACCGGGGACGGAAGGGACCTACGATCTTTACTGGATTGCCGTGAGTCCTGCGGCTCATGGCAAGGGGGTAGGGACTCGTCTCAACGCCCATGCCGAAGCATTTGTCGCGGGACGGGGCGGCAGGCTCCTCATCGCCGAGACCTCATCCCGGCCGCATTATGAGAGCACCAGGACGTTCTATATCCGCCGGGGCTATGGTGAGCTGGCCCGGATCAGGGATTACTATCGGCCCGGCGACGATCTGGTCGTCTACGGCAAGTATCTTTCATCATAACAGGAGGAACACAGGCACGTATGGAACTCTGGCAGGAGATGTTGCGACAGAGTGTCGACAGTGCGACGGATCTCGTTGAGCGTTTTGGGTTTGACAAACCATTAGCGGAACGGCTCAATAAACTTTTCCACATCAGGATCAATCCCTACTACCTGAGTTTGATTCGCTATCCCGGCGATCCGATCTGGGTCCAGTGCATCCCCGACGGCAAGGAGCTGGAAGTTGACGGACTCCCCGAGGATCCTCTCAACGAAGATGGCAACAGCCCTGTGCCGAGCATCGTCCATCGCTACCCGGACCGCGTGCTCTTCCTGACAACCAGCCAGTGTTCCATGTATTGCCGGTTCTGCACCCGGAAGCGGAAAGTCGGGGACTCCACAAAGATCAATATGAAGTACATTCAGGGGGGGATCGATTACATCGCGGCGCATCCCGAGGTCCGTGACGTGATTCTCTCGGGTGGCGACCCGTTGATGCTGACCGATTTCATGCTCGAAAGGATTGTGTCGGGACTGCGGGCGATCCCTCACGTGGAAATCATCCGGCTTGGCACCAAGATGCCCTGCGTTCTTCCCCAGCGCATTACGCCGAAGCTCTGCAAGATGCTCCGCAAGTACCATCCGGTCTACATCAACACGCACTTCAACCATCCGTGGGAGTGCACGCCGGAAGCCAAACGGGCTTGCGAGATGCTGGCCGATGCGGGGATTCCTGTCGGCAATCAGGCGGTTCTCATGAAGGGAGTGAACGACGACGCGGATGTCATGCTCGATCTGATGCGGAAGCTGCTGACCATGCGCGTGCGGCCGTACTACCTCTATCAGGCCGACATCACCAAAGGCGCGAACCATTTCCGCACACCTGTCAGCGTCGGCCTGGAAATCATGGACAAGCTGCGCGGACACACCTCAGGCCTTGCCATACCGCACTTC
>DAIUKN010000311.1:0-4446 GCA_036848195.1 Bacteroidota bacterium | reverse complement strand
CGGTCAAAGCGGTCGGGGATATGGAGTCCGAGCGCGAAGAGGGAAACGTCCTGGTTCTTCGACTCCATCTCTTCTTTCGCCAGCCATCGCTGACCGAATGAGAACTCCATCTTGTTCCGGTAGAAGACGTCATCATTCGCACCGAGAGTCGGATTCACCGGCACACCTCGAAATCCCCCTATCCGTTCCAGGGCATCGACAACATTCTGTCGTTTGAAATCCTGTTGAGCGTCGTAGCGGACGTTCTGCCACCGGCATCCTCCGCAGACGCCGAAGTACCGGCACCGGGGAGCGGTCCTGAGGGGCGAGGGTGTCAGGACCTCCAGCGTCTGAGCCTCGCAGAAGCTCTTCTTCACTTTCGTGAACCGCACCCGGGCCGTGTCACCGGGGACCGCACCGAAGACAAACACCACCAGTCCGTCAAGCCGCGCGACGCTTTTCCCTTCGAACGCGAAGCCTTCCAGAGTCAGGACCGCTTCTTCGCCGCGCTTCATGGGCGTCCCCGCGGCATGGCGTGTGATCCCTGAAGACGCTCCAGTTCCCGGGTCAGCTCGTTCCATCGGAAATATGCTGCGGCAAGCTCATCCGGAAGGGCTCTGTAGCGCGCCGTGATCTCCTTCACCCGTTCCCCTTCCTTGTAGAATTCCGGATCAGCCATTGTCCGCTCCAGGTGGGATTTTTCCGCTTCCAGGCGCTCAATGGAACGTTCAAGAGCGGCGATCTTCTCCTGAACTGGCTTTGTCTGTGCGTACCGTTTCTGACGGGTTTCTGCTTCCAGCCGTTTGCGCTCCCTCTCGGTGGGCATTGTCGCAGCAGGTGTTGCCGCCGAATCCGGAACGGCGTCCCGTTGCCGTGCCTCGAGGTAATCACTCACGTTACCCAGGTAGGTCTTGAGCCGGCCGCCTCTGAACTCAACGACTCTGGTCACCAGCGGGTCAAGAAAGTCTCGATCGTGCGACACGATAAGATAGCTCCCGTCAAAATCGGCAAGCGCATCCTGGAGGACACCTTTGGAACGCATATCAAGATGGTTGGTCGGCTCGTCCATCACAATGAGATTGCTGGGCTGCAACAACATCTTTGCGAGTGCAAGCCGGCTCTTTTCACCGCCGGAAAGAACACCAACCCTTTTGAACACGTCGTCCCCGCTGAAGAGGAAGCACCCAAGCAGATTCCGCAGCTGCTTGCGGATCTCACCCGTCGCCACCTCGTCTACCGTTTGCAGGACGTCGTTGTGCTGGTTGAGCTCCTCGGCCTGGTGCTGGGCGAAATACGACACCACGACGTTGTGACCGACCGTTCGTGTGCCGCCGTCGAACGGTTCCACGCCGGCAATGATGCGGGAGAGTGTGGACTTCCCCGCGCCGTTCACACCGACAAATGCGATCCGGTCACCCCGCTCGATATCGAAGTCGACTCCATCAAAGATCGTCAGGGGGCCGTATTTCTTGCGTATCCCTCTGAGCTCCATGGCAACGCGCCCGGAATGCGGCGAGGGAGGGAAGGAGAACCGGATTTCCTTCTCTCCGTCTTCGATTTCGATCCGGTCCAGCTTCTCGAGCTGCTTGATACGGCTCTGTACCTGGCGCGCCTTCGTCGCTTTGTAACGGAATCGTTCGATGAACTGCTCGGTCTGCTTGATCTGCTGCTGCTGGTTCTTGTATGCGGCGATATGCTGTTCCTGGCGCTCCGCCTTTTCACGGACGTAGAACTCGAAATTCCCCGCGTACTCCGTCAGCCGGCCCAGGCTGAGCTCGTACGTCTTTGCCGTCATATTGTTCAGGAAGCGACGGTCGTGGGAAACGATCATCACCGATCCTTCGTAGCTCCGGATGTATTCCTCGAGCCACTGCAGAGAATCCAGATCAAGGTGGTTCGTAGGCTCGTCGAGAAGGAGGAGGGATGGCTGCATGAGGAGCAGTTTGGCCAGCGCGATGCGCATCTGCCAGCCGCCGCTGAATTCCTCGGTTTGCCTCTCAAAATCCCTCTCCTGGAATCCGAGTCCCATCAGCACTTTCTCGATGGCGGCTTTCATGCGGAATGCATCGGAGGCCTCGAGCTTGTGCTGGAGCTCGCCGAACACCTCCAACAACTCCTGGAATTCCGGGGTCGCGTGATCAGTGACGTCCATCTTTCTGTGCACGTCATCCAGTCTGTCCTGGATTTCCAGCACGGTTCCAAACGCCGATTCTACCTCCCGGTAGAGTGACCTGCCCGCGGCCGCCATACCTTCCTGCGGAAGGTACCCGACCGAGACGTAGCGGGCCCGGGTGATCTCACCTGACTCGGGCATCTGCTCGCCGACGAGCACCTTCAGCAGCGTTGATTTTCCGGTTCCGTTCGAACCCACGAGACCGATCCGGTCGCGCGGTCCGACATGGAACGACATCTCTTTGAAGAGGTACCGGCCTCCGAACTGGAGCGATATGTTGACGGCAGCTATCACAGAGTGTAAATATACGAATTTTCACCCGAGCGGAAAAGAGACGAATCCCCGGGCCGGGAGGGGAAGGACACATCGGTGGGGTGATGCAGTGAACAACGAAGAGCGGCCGGCGGCCCTCTATCGAAGGTAGTACTTGAGAGGGTTGGGATCCACCCGGCACTCTTCCGCGATCCGAAGCCAGGAGATTCTGTTTTCGTCCCTGAGCTTGTAGAGCCGCGGGACCATTCTATCGCGAAGCTCGATCGGGGTCATTGGGTTGATGAAAATGCTGGTGCCACCTTCAAAACCCGCAGGCACATTGATTCGCCACTTGATGAGCACGTGCCACGGCATTTTGTAGACCGCGTCGAACGGCGTGTAATACCATTCCTCGTTGCACGAGATCTGCGGTCCCATTGCCGCGTGGATGGCATGAACGAGATTGCTGACACCGCGGATTTCTTCATCCGAGTGTTCGTGAGGCCGTCCCGCCTGTGAGCGCGAATAGATCTCAATGGTTGGATAACGGTGCCCAATCCCAGCGAAGGCGATCGCATAATCGTTTTCCGCGAACACCAGATTGTGGTGAGCCGCAAAGTTCGCTGCGAACTCGTTGAAAACGTTCGCGTCGTCGCGCACCATTTTGATCTGGTTTTCGATTGACGCGCCCCACTCGTCCAGGGAGACGAGCTGCTTGTGCAGGTGGTCGAAGGATGCGCCGGCGGGCCGCAGCCAGTTTTGGAACACGCTGATGTACCGGACGTACCGATTCATCACCGTGATGTCGTGGACGGCATCAACCGTCAGTTTGAAGTAGCGGAAGTGCTCTTCTTCCGTCATCCCGCCCGACGAGTAGAGATCCGACTCCAGTTGTGCGCCTGCCAGGTAGTGCCGTTTGGCGATCACCAGTTCGTGGCAACCGCCGAAGAAAGCGTCGGCAACGGCAAGCTTGTCCGCGAGCGGCAGTTTCTCGATCTGCTCGTCTGTCTTCCCTTCCTGTTTCAGCTTGTACCGGATGATCTCCGTAATGTGTTTCAGTCCGGCAGGATTGGCGAGGTAGTCTTCCTTCCACTTCTGGCTGGCGGAGTTCATCTTGTACGCGTAGTTCTTCCGCCAGTAATCCAATGTCACGATCTCAAACATGTTGCCGGTGCGCCGGAACTCTGCGGTGCTCTCAAAGTACCGGTCGGGGGCCAGCGTATTGAGCCGCTCCCACTGGTCACCCCGCTGCACCAGGCGGGCCTTCTCGGGGGGAGTCTCGAAGTACCGGGCCGCACAGAAACTGCAGTGGTCTTCCGGATCGTGCACCTGAACCGGCTTCCCTGCCGCCGCCACCGCTTCGTTCACGATCGGCCGCCCCTTCCGGCCTGCGACCGCCCAGACTTCCGTGCCGGTGAATGGATTCAGCTGTTTCACTGTTCCATCCGGCATGATGGTGTAATAGATCACCGATTGCATAGCGCCACGTCCATTCTCTGTGCTGAATACCCACGCCCGGAAGCCGTGGGCTTCTGTTGCCTCCTACAGCCGCGTTGCCGCATTGAGCAGGGCATCCACCTTGGCCGAGCTGTCGGCCTCGACGTAAACACGGATCAGCGGTTCGGTCCCCGAGGCGCGAGCCAGAACCCAGCCACCTTCCACGAACACCTTGTGTCCGTCCACGTCCTTCCGCCCTGTCACGGCATATCCACCGAGCTCCCTGAAACCCCGGGCATACTTTTTCATGAGGGCCGCTTTTTCCCGTTCGGTTACGTGAAGGTCCATCCGCTTGAACTCGTGCTGTCCAAACTCATCCATCAGCTCTTGAACCAGAGCGCCGAGCGACTTCCCGCGCACCGCCATCATCTCGCAGAGCAGCAGACCGAGAAAGATGCCGTCCCGTTCCGGGATGTGTGTTTTGACGCCGAGTCCGCCGCTCTCTTCGCCGCCTATCAGGATGTCCCGTTCGGTCATGAGCCTGCAGACATACTTGAATCCGATCGGGGTTTCGTGCATTGTCAGACCATACTTCGCGCATTGCC
>DAIUKN010000310.1:0-4455 GCA_036848195.1 Bacteroidota bacterium | reverse complement strand
CTCTCCGGAACACCGCAAGATGAATAAGATGAGAGTGGTAAACAAGCTGAAATCCAGCGCTGTCGGGAGATTCGAACCTCCGGTCGAAGCCGACACCGACACCGTTTTGTTCGTCAAAATGCTGCTGCTCGACCGTGTCTAGCAGCTCAAGGGATCGGTAGCGAGCCTCAGACTCCGTGAGGGCTTCTTTTCCGGGCTTCACTGTCGCAGCCTCGAAGGCGGCCCCACGAAGCAGCTTTGGGAAGTACTCACTGTAAACGCCCCTACGGTTGAATATGTCGATGCTTGCCAGTGTCTTCCCAAAGAAAACCGCGAATCCATTTGCATTCTTGTCAGGCGAAAACCGGGCAATGAGCCGAGTGAATTCGTCCGCCTTCTCCTCGAAGACATCGGACAAGTTCGACGTGTTGGAGTTTACCTGGTGCACTCGCTGATAGTCCGCCACGCTCCCCCAGATGTCCCCCTGATTCGAGGCGAATCCCTTTTTCCTTCTTAGGCTCTCTCTCACCTGGTCCGCTTTGCCTGCGCGGAGGAAAGTCGGAGCGGCGTAGTCGGTCCCTCGAAATGCCGCGGAAGTGTGTTTCCAGCGCCCCTGCTCCACACAGCTTACCGGAATCTCTGTTTTGGACCGGGGCGCAAGCAGTATGGATACGTTGACCACCCTGTTCTGCTTCGCGCCGGCAAGGATGTCGCCGTCCATCATGAAGACGTACTGGTCAGAGTTGTTGAGGACGAAGATGGTGTTGACGCTACCGCTTTCGCTCAGCTCCTTCAATTCGATCAGCTTGTCGGTGATGGCCTTGCCGCAGGCGACATAGTCAAATGAATCCTGGTTGGATGTGGCTAGCTGGACTATCGAGAGACCTCCTTCGCTCTGGAAGGTCGTGACCTTGGTTTCCATAGTGCCTCCTTAATCTGGTATCAAGATACGTACCGACGAAGCCAGAACAGCATCATCCGTTGATACTAATAATACACGTAACCGGGCGGCAATTGGTGGCGGGGGAGATATAGAGCCAGAATCGCAATTGAGGGAGGCCAGAACAGCGAAGCTGTTCCCACGGGGTGAGATCAGAGCAAGTGTGGGTGGGTCCCCACCCGAACTCTGTTTATGTCAGGGGAGCTTGAACCGCCACGACGGGCTGGCCCTCGATCCCCGGCCCGAAGTACTTTTTTGCCTCGTCGTCCAACAGCACGACGATGGTGTACACTCCCAGTGCAGTGCCGATGGGGATGTCGAAGAGGCTCAGAAACCCGACTACCAGTGCGAGGATACGTCCCCATTCGCGGCGCTGGAGAAGTCCTACTCCGGCCAGAATGCTCGGAATTGCGATGACCCCCATAACGACAATCGCAAGGGTGCCTATCAAGCCGAGCACACCCAGGGCTGTTGGGTCGCCGGAGATGGCCCCGATACCCACAAAGAATGCGAACCCGATCAACCCGAGGAGCAGCACAATGCTTCCCCGGACAATATTAAGAATACCGAGGATCGTGATATGTTTGTCTTTGGTCATTGTCGTCCTCTCTAGGTTCCTCTGAATTCGGGTGCCGCCGCCACACAAGGCGCCCGGTGGCAGCTTGATTCTCTCCAATTGTACGGGATTATGGCGACGTTGTTGCGGGACCGGTTTTCGGTCAAGCGAGACACAGAGAGGGTGGCAATTGTGCCCCTACAGGGCACATTCTGATTGTCTCGAAGAAAGAGCTCGAGCCGAAGCTCGCGGCACAACCTTTGCCCTGTACCGCGGACTTTAGTCCGTGCTGTTCAGAGGCACACGTTGGAGCTCACGGTACGGCAGGCACTCTGTTTGATCGGGGTTGGTTTGTAGCAGCGTGACGGTTACTCGCGATACGTGAAGTGTGAGGGTCTATTCCTGCTGCGCACGGAACAGAGGAGCCGTCGCGGCTTGGGCATACGCCATAAGACGGCGCCAGCGAGCGTCACGGCTCAGCTAGATTTGCCAGCTCCTCTTCCAACCTCCTGATCTCCTTCCGTATCGGGTCCAGCTTCTCGGATCTCAACTTGGCGAGATCCTCTCGCTTCGTCCCCTTCTCCATCATCTCCAGCAGGCTTGACACTCCCCTCAACTCGCGGCGGAGATCAATGAGCCGATTTTGAACCTGCTCTTTTGTGTCCATGGTCGTTTTCCCCCTTGAGGGAGGATACGACATATTTGTCGTATACGCAAGCGGGCCATCACAAACGAACGAGACCACTCAGAGCAGACCGGAACATCCAAAGACTGTGAAACCCGGCCATTCACGGCCGGGCTCCTTTCTTCGGCTAACGGACGGGATCGCCAGAAAAAAAACCGGTCTATCTCATTCGCCCGACTCGACTACTGCTGCACCATCACAACTTCTTTTCTCCAGCTTCTGCCGTCCCAGTACCGGACGCCGTTTTTCAGATTCTCGATGTAGCCTGCATCAAATCTGCTGCTGATCTTCCCTTCCTTGAGGAACTTTGCGTGCGTCTTCGCAAACGATTCGACCGGCTTCACCTCGCTCAACACCAGATTTCGACCGAACACATATTCGATAGCGAAATTGTCGATGCCCCCTTGTACGAGAAAACTGAGGAGATGCTCCGAGCTTGCTTTGAGCGTCCTGACGCCGCTCTTCACACCGAGCGCCTTCTGGATGTCGGGTTCAGGCAGGCGGATGTAGTAGATCTCGGCCTGAGATTTCTCGGAGGCGAAGCCCCGGGTCACGGAGGACTCGGTCGTCCCTTTGATCTTACCCTGGTCGACATCCACGATCATAGGAAACGTGAGCCCCACTGAATCACTCGCATCGTTCACCCCGGCCAGCACGACATATTCCCCATGCCGCAACCCGACGAGACTCACCCGATTGAGAGTGAGAATATGGCCGTAGTGCCAGTACTCTCCGATCCAGTTCCCCCGGAAATCAAATCGGGTGAACACTGACGGCGACCTGAACCCGGCAGCATTGGCGAGGATTTCCTTCTTGTGACTGCTGGAATCATCCCAGATCAGGATCCCGGCTGAACCGTAATCGCCGGTATAGGCGCGACCCGCAAACGACACTTCCCTCCCCATGACAGTTGTCACCAGGAGATCCGAACTGTACCCGAAAACTCTGACTCTGTTCGCCTTGCCATCGTCATCCATGCCGCTGAGCTGCAGACCCGTGACGACCTCGGCCTTCCCGTCATTATCCAGATCTGCGACCTCTGTAAGCCGGATTCCGTTCTCCGCCTCGTTGCTGACCCGGCTCTTCAGATTCAACGCCGGCTTCTGCCAGAGCCGCACATCGTGCTTGTTGTAGATTTCGAGTGTACCAGCGTTCGCATCATAATGGTAGTACGCCGGCTTCATCTCCTTGAAGAGAGTGCCCGTCAACAGATTGAGAGCCAGAATCAGGGCACCCAGGACCAGCATCGTACCGGCGCCGGTAGCCACCGGATGGCGCCGGAAGAAAGGATAGACCGTGAGACGGACTAGCCTCCCGGCCGGGGACCGGGGAAGTTTTTCGGAAACATCGTACGCCTCGACTGTTTCCGGACGGCGAACGAGCGACCGTTTCGCATCGAAAGCCGGCAACGGGCCGCTCGCAACCTCTTTGTCCGCAGAAGCATAGAAATCCCGCATCCGCTGAACAAGGTGGCTGCAGCCGGGACATCGCCTGAGATGCGACTCGATCCCCCGGCGCGTCCTGGCGGTTTTCGGCGAGCCAAGAACATAGAGCTCGAGCGTATGTTCGTCAGGGTGCTTCATCGTAACCTACAATCATAATCATGGCATCCTGACGCGTTGCTGAAAATGACCCTTATCGCTCCAGCTGCCGGAGCGTCTGCTCTTGGACGATGCGCGCCAGGTACTCCAATCGGGCCCTGTGCCGCAGCCGGTATTCCGTATCGTCAATATGCGGGGCCACCCTGTTGAGGCTCGCGTACAATGACATCTCGGCCCCTCCCCCCTCCAGCTTGATCCTCAGATAATCCTCTATCGCCGCGAAATAGGACTCAAACAGATCCTGACTGATTTTCCCCTTCCCCACATACTTGACTTTCGTCTGTGCCTTGACATTCGAGCAGGCCTTTTCCACCGCCAAGATGACCTCTACGCCGGTGACTTGTGCGTCGGGATCAGCCGAGAGAGGCGGTTGAATACTCTTCCTGGCATAGACGTCGCGGAATGACAATGCAACAACCATCACCGGGACAACCCGGGAGAACTCGTGTTGCCGGCGGAGGAGATGCGACAGCGCGGCCAGCAATTCGGGGGTCTTTTCAGTCCCCCTGACGGCCACGACAAGTCGACGGACGAGTTCGTCCCGATCGAACGGCAGTCGATCGTCCAGCGGATCGCACAGGATCGGCGAAATGCACGGCTCACCGAAAACCTCGACTTCTGTGTAGGTCTTCAACCCCTGGATCGACAGCTTGATATTCCGGAGAATTTTGCCGAGTGTCGGATCGATATCGTT
>DAIUKN010000309.1:0-4468 GCA_036848195.1 Bacteroidota bacterium | reverse complement strand
GCCTGGCCGGACGGGAAGTGAAATGTGGTGAAGAGTGCCGGTCAGGTCGATACATCTCAGATCGAGAACTTCGATTCGCCGACTCTTCATAATGCTGTTGCAGCGTTTAACGTCGGAGTTGCTCATGGTCGTAGGATTTCTGGGAGAGATATGGGTTTTCAATATAGCGAAAAATTCCAACCTGTGCCATCGCGACGCCGGTCGGGAGCTGACCACCGCGCACATCGGCGGCGGCGTTCTGAAAACCCTGCGCGGTGAATCCGATCGACCGGAGGCCCCGTGCGCCCGAGGATGGACCTCACGCACGGCAGGGTCCCGGGGGGAATGGTTCGCCCGCTTGCTTTCCAGAGCGATTTTTGGTAGACTATTGAAGATTCACTCCGTATGGATCACTGCCACGTTTTCCACCCGCGCTCCGGCACACGCAACGTTCTTTTCGTCCCAACGAGTTACAGGAGGTTTGACATCTCATGAGTATCAGCCAGCTGGCCCGGTCCATTGCCGAGTCGCCTACTCTGAGCCTGAACGAACAGGCGCGCCTGCTCCGGGAAAAGGGGGAGGCCGTCATTCACCTCGGAATCGGTGAACCGAAAAACAAGGCTCCCATCACGGCGATCCTCAGTTCTGCTGCAAAGCTCAACGCCGGTGACATCAAATACACGCCGACCGACGGGATCCCTTCGCTGAAGAAAGCGATCATCCGTTACACGGAAGAGAACTACGACCGTGTTGTGGCGCCGGAAAACGTTATCGTCTCCGGCGGGGCGAAGCAGGCATTGTACAATCTCCTCTTCACACTCCTCAATCCTCAGGACGAAGTGATCGTTCTCGCCCCGTATTGGGTCAGCTACCCCGAGATGATCAAGATGGTCTACGGCATTCCGGTGATCGTCACGCCTGAAGACGGAGGGTTCGTCCCGCGCCTGAAGGAGATCGAACAAGCGCTCAGCTCGTACACAAAGGCCATCATCGTCAACAGCCCAAACAATCCGTCCGGCGTCATGTATCCGGAGTCCCTGATCGGTGAGATCGTCGAGTTGTGCGAGCGGAAGGGGATCTACTGTATCATGGACGACATCTACCACAAACTCGTTTTCGACGGGAAAACACACGTACGGGCCTACAAATTCACCAACAAAGACACCGAATCCACAAAGGTTATTACCATCAACGGCATCTCCAAGCTCTACGGAATGACCGGATTCCGGATCGGCTGGGTCATCGCCGCCAGGACGCTCACAGAGATCATGACCAATGTGCAGGCACAGACCACCTCTTGCACATCGCTGATCCTCCAGGCCGCCGCCGAGGGAGCCCTGACAGGCCTCCAGAGCCACGTGGATACGCTCCGGTTGACTCTCGAAAACAACCGGAATGTCATGCTGCAGGAGCTCAATTCGTTCTCCGGGATAAAGACCATAAAGCCCGACGGGACGTATTACTGCCTCCCCGACTTCCGGGCCTACAACGCCAATTCGGTGGAGTTGAGCAAGTTTCTGCTGAAGAAAGCGCTGGTGGTGACGGTCCCCGGGAAGGAATTCGGGATGGAAGGCCATTTGCGGCTGAGCTACGCGACAACCGTCAAAGACGTGAAGCAGGGGGTCGAGAGGATCAAGTGGGCACTCGACCCGAGCTCCCCCAATGAGATCTACATCGGCGACAGAAAATTGGTACGGGACTGGCTATGAACAACATCTTGGACATCACGACTCCTGCCCAGGCAGAGGCGGCGGCGCTCAAATGCGACTACGGCCTGGAGAACCACGGTTTGAGCAACATGCGGATGGTCTACTGGAATCTCCCCACCGAAGCGCTCTATGAGGAGATCGCCTTCCGCCGGGAAGCGCGTATTACGCACCAGGGCCCTCTCGTCGCGTTCACGGGCAAACACACCGCACGCTCGGCGAATGACAAGTTCGTTGTCCGGGAAACCACGACGCAGGAGAAGGTCTGGTGGGGCGAGTACAACCGGCCATTCAGCATGGAGAAGTTCAACGATCTCTTCAACCGCGTTCAGGGTTTCCTGCAGGGGCGTGATCTTTTCGTGCAGGACTGTTACGCCGGGGCTGATGCGAACTACCGGATGCCGATACGGATCATCACGGAGCAGGCATGGCACAGCCACTTTGCGAGGAACATGTTCATTCTCCCGAAGACCAACGAGGAGTACCGCCGCCACATCCCGGACTTCACAGTGATCTGTGTGCCATCGTTCAAGGGAGTTCCCCAGATCGACGGAACCTCAACGAACACCTTCATCGTCCTGAACTTTGAGCAGAAGCTCTGCATCATTGGAAACACCGCCTACGCTGGAGAGATCAAGAAGTCAGTCTTCACCATCCTGAACTACCTTCTCCCCCTGCAGGGCGTCATGCCGATGCACTGCTCGGCGAACGTCGGGAAAGATGGCGACGTGGCGATCTTCTTCGGCCTCTCGGGGACGGGAAAAACAACACTTTCGGCAGACCCGGGCCGCGGCCTGATCGGAGACGACGAGCACGGCTGGAGCGACGAAGGCGTGTTCAACTTTGAAGGCGGGTGCTACGCCAAGGTGATTCAGCTCTCGGCCAGCGCTGAGCCGCAGATCTATGCTACGACGAGGAAATTCGGGACGATTCTGGAAAACGTGGTGTACGATCCTGTGACGCGGATGATCGATCTCGACGACGAGTCGATCACGGAAAACACCCGGGCTTCGTATCCACTGGAGTTCATCGAGAACGCCGTCCCCGAGAAGATGGCGGGGCATCCGAAGAACATCATTCTCCTGACCTGTGATGCCTCCGGCGTCATGCCGCCCATTGCACAGCTGACGCCGGACCAGGCGCTCTACCAGTTCATGTCCGGTTACACCTCAAAAATCGCCGGCACTGAGGTCGGCCTCGGCAAGGAGCCGGAGATGACATTCAGTACCTGCTTCGGCGCCCCGTTCATGGTCCATCACCCCTATTTCTACGCAGACCTCCTGAAGCGCAAGATCCTCCGGTACGGCGTCCACTGCTGGCTGGTGAATACGGGCTGGATCGGCGGGCCGTACGGGATCGGTAAGCGCATCAGCATACGGTACACGCGTGCGTTGCTGAACGCAGCGCTGAGCGGAAAACTCCTGCATGTTGAGTTCAAGCGGGATCCGGTCTTTGGCTTCTCCGTCCCGGGCACTTGCGAGGGTGTCCCTGAAAGCATCCTCAGCCCTGCCGAGTCCTGGCCCAGCAAGGATCTCTACATGCAGCGCTACCGCGAGCTGGCCTCGAGGTTCGTGGAAAATTTCAAGAAATATGAGGCGGGTTCACCGCCAGAGGTGACCAAGGCGGGGCCGGCGCGCGTGTAGCGGCGCCGGAGGGAGGAAGCGGGAGAATCAACTTCTCAACGTCAGGGCTGCCAGCCCGATTCAAAGCCAGACGGTGAAACCGGCACCCGCGGAGAGCTCGTTGGACCCAAACCGCTTATCGGCGCCGGAGGGATTGAGGGTGATCTGGAGGTACTGGATTCCCACGTTCAGCATCCCGTGCGACGTGACCGCAAACTTCACTCCTCCGCGTCCACCCCAGGAGAATCCACTCACGGTGGCCTTCGCCCCGCCTGCATCGATCGAGCGCAATGTGAGCCCCGCAAGTCCTTCGATGAACGGATAGATCCCCGGTTGTACTTTGATGTTGTATGAAACTCCTCCCAGGAGCCGTACATCGATCACGGTCGTCGAGCCACTCTTCACGAAGGAGAACCCGAGAGGGTTTGCCACAATTTCTACTCCCTCTGCCACAAAATAGCCTACGTACGGCATCAGGGCAACCGAGTGGACCCCGTCTGACGTCGTCCCATTTGACACCGGTTGCGTGTAGCTATAGCTTGCGCTACCACCCAGTTCCACCACGCCGGGCGATGCAAAGGACTTCTTACCATCCTGTGCAAGGGTTCGGGGAGCAAGCAGTGCGATCGCCATCCAGAACATCACGACCGTGTAGAGCTGACTCGATCTGCGGCTGTTCATCGTTTTCCTCCGAATATGGATCCCAGGACACCCCGGACAATTTGCCGGCCGAGCTGACTCCCGGCAGCGCGGAAGACGCTTTTTGCCGTTGCCTCCAGGATAGACTCGGGCTGACGTCCGCGCGGGGCAGGTGCGGCAGTACCCGTAGAAACGCCGACGGCTGCGTCGGCCCTCCCCTTCAGTTTCTCGTACGCCGATTCCCTGTCCACCAGCTGCTCGTAGTGCCCGGCCACGAGGGAGCCATCGACAATCTGCTTCCGCTGATCCGGCGAAATCGGGCCGATCTGCCCGTGGGGCGGACAGATGAAGGCGCGTTCGACCACTCCCGGCGAGCCCTTTTCGTCGAGGAGCGACACAAGGGCCTCGCCCACGCCGAGTTCCGTGATGACCTTCTCGATGTTGAGTTTCGGGTTCCCCCGAAACGTGTCGGCCGCCGCTTTTACCGACTTCTGGTCCCGAGGGGTGAACGCCCGCAGCGCG
>DAIUKN010000308.1:0-4471 GCA_036848195.1 Bacteroidota bacterium | reverse complement strand
TCTTGTGGGCGGCGGACTGATCGGCTATAATCTTGGGCGGCCCGGCGGCTACGGCCCGACCATGCCGGCGGTGTCGGCAGATGCCGGCGGCTTGGCGGAACAGGCGCAGACTGTGTCGCTCCAGACCGCCGATCGGGATACAGTCAATGATCAGGTCTCCGGTTCCCGCCGGAACGCAATTACACGCACGGTCGCCATGGCAAGCCCTGCGGTTGTGGGTATCAACGTCATCGAAGTGCAACAGTACCGGCAATGGTCCCCATGGGGGGACGATCCATTCTTCAGGCGCTTTTTCGGCGATCAGACGTATTCACGGCAGGTCCAGGAGCTGGGATCCGGATTCGTGATTTCGTCCGACGGCTATATCCTTACCAACGATCACGTTGCGGGAAACGCGAAGGAGATCACCGTCACGATGACGAACGGCGAAAAGCACAAGGCCGAACTTATCGGGACCGATCAGGTGTCTGATGTAGCCCTGCTCAAGATCGACGGGAAGAACCTCCCGTATTTGAAGCTCGGCAATTCCGACGATGTCATTATTGGAGAATGGGTGATCGCCCTGGGAAATCCGTTCGGCCTCTTTGCTGTCAACGACAAGCCGACTGTCACGGTAGGTGTCGTCAGTTCGACCGGCATGAACCTTTCGGCTCAGGAGGGGCGGATCTACAAAGGGATGATTCAGACCGATGCGGCGATCAATGCCGGCAACAGCGGCGGGCCGCTGGTCAACAGTGTCGGGGAGGTTATCGGAGTGAACGCGGTGATCTACTCGCCGAGTCGCGATGGGGGGAACATCGGTCTTGGGTTTGCCATACCGATCAACAGGGTGAAGGCGATCATGGCGGAGTTGAAGCGAAGCGGCAAGGTGGAGCGGGAATTCTGGACCGGTCTGGAGATCCAGGCAGTGGACCGGCGCATTGCCAAGTACTTCGGGCTGGAGAAAGTGGAGGGGGTGATCATCAGCGATGTGAAGCGGGGGAGTCCTGGTGATCGGGCAGGATTCAGGGTGGGTGACATCATCCTTGCCGCAAACGGAGAAAAGGTGACCGATGAGTCGTCGCTCCTGAGCGTAATCGACGACGCAAAAGTTGGCGATGTCGTGGCGCTGAAAGTGATCCGCGAGAAGAAAGAGGTCCAGATCAGGCTCAAACTGGAGAAGCGGACACTATGATTCAGCGTTACACACGTCCGGTCATGGGCCGGATCTGGGAAGAGCAGAACAAGTACCGGATCTGGCTGGATATTGAGATCCTTGCGTGCGAAGCGCAGGCGGAACTCGGTGTGATACCGGCCGAAGCGGTACGGGTCATTCGCGAACGCGCGAACTTTGACGTTACCCGCATCGAAGAGATTGAGAACGAGGTCAAGCACGACGTGATCGCCTTCCTCACCAACGTCGGAGAATACGTCGGTCCCGAGGCGCGCTTCATCCATCTCGGGATGACCTCGTCAGACGTTCTGGACACCTGTCTCGCCGTGCAGATGAAGCAGTCCGGCGAACTGCTGGCGGACGATCTTCAGAAGCTTGCTGCTGTGCTTTCC
Organism: Bacteroidota bacterium; assembly: GCA_036848195.1. Lineage (GTDB taxonomy): Bacteria > Bacteroidota > Ignavibacteria > UBA10030 > UBA6906 > DAIUKN01. The sequence continues at coordinate 2,926 of DAIUKN010000308.1, read as the reverse complement.
AGGCGGGCGAGAGAATTCAAGACGACAGTGATGGTCGGCCGGACACATGGGATCCACGCCGAGCCGACCACGTTCGGCCTGAAGTTGGCGCTCTGGTTCGACGAAACCCGGCGGAATATCGATCGTCTCAAGGCCGCTCTCGGGCGGATCTCCGTGGGGCAGATCTCCGGCGCCGTCGGCACGTACGAACACCTGAGTCCGAAGGTTGAAGAATACGTCTGCGGGAAACTTGGTCTCACACCCGCGCCGGTTTCGACCCAGATCCTTCAACGCGACCGGCACGCGGAATTCATGAACACGCTGGCGCTGATTGGCAGTTCGCTGGAGAAGTTTGCGACGGAAATCCGGCACCTCCAGAAGACCGAGGTTCTCGAGGCCGAGGAGTACTTTTCGAAGGGGCAGAAGGGATCCTCCGCGATGCCGCACAAGCGGAATCCCATTACCTGCGAACGCATTGCGGGCCTCTCGCGCGTTCTCCGGGGAAATGCGCTGGCATCAATGGAAAACGTCGCCCTCTGGCATGAACGGGACATCACCCATTCGTCCGTCGAGCGCGTGGTCGTGCCGGACAGCTGCATCCTTCTGGACTACATGCTTTCGCTGATGACGGAGGTGCTCGACCGGCTTCTGGTCTATCCGGACAATATGCGGAAGAACCTCAACCGGACTCGCGGCTTGATCTTTTCGCAGTCGGTCCTTCTCGCGCTTACGCGGAAGGGGATGAAACGCGAAGATGCATACCGGGTGGTGCAGACTGCCGCGATGGACGTCTGGCAGTCCGGGAAGGATTTCAAAGATCTGCTTCAGTCGAACGCGGAAGTCGGTTCGGTGCTTTCCCGCGCGGACCTCGAGGAGCTGTTTGATGTGCAGAAGAGCATGAGACACGTTGACTTTGTCTTTCATCGGGTTGGGCTATAACCTAAGGGAGGAATTCAAGCATGCCGAGGAAATTTCAGAATTGTATCGACGGACAATGGTGCGATGCGCAAACCGGGAAGACCTTCGAGGATCGCAATCCCGCGAACTGGGACGAGGTGGTCGGGACATTCCCTAAGTCTGGGAAGGAGGATGTCGATCGTGCTGTACAGGCGGCGAGGAAAGCATTCGAGCGGTGGCGCCTCGTCCCCGCGCCGAAGCGCGGCGACATCATGCGCAGGGTCGGCGATCTGATGGTGGCGAAGAAGGAAGAGCTCGCCAGGCAGATGACGAGAGAAATGGGAAAAGTGCTTGCCGAGACCCGCGGCGATGTCCAGGAAGGAATCGACACCGCCTATTACGCCGCCACCGAGGGACGGCGGCTGTTCGGCCATACGGTGCCCTCCGAGCTGCCGAACAAGTTCAACATGGCGATCCGCGTTCCCATCGGTGTGGCGGGCATCGTCACTCCCTGGAATTTCCCGATGGCGATCCCGACATGGAAAATCTTCCCGGCGCTTCTGTCCGGCAACACCGTAGTGTTCAAACCGGCATCCGATACGCCCGCGACCGCAACGTCTCTCGTGGATATCCTCCTCGAGGCGGGAGTCCCCGAAGGCGTTGTCAACATCGTCCACGGCGGCGGAGGAGAGGTCGGGATGGCGATCGTCGGGCATCCGGACGTTGACCTGGTGAGTTTTACGGGGTCAACCCTGGTTGGGAAGAAGATCTCCGAAGTTGCCTCGTCGACTCTGAAGCGGGTATCGCTGGAGCTCGGCGGCAAGAATGCGCAGCTGGTGATGGATGATGCCGATCTCGGCCTCGCGCTCGAGGGCGTGCTCTGGGGAGCATTCGGTACCACCGGACAACGCTGCACCGCCACGAGCCGGTTGATCCTCCACGAGAAGATCCATGACACGTTCCTGGACATGCTCGTGGAACGAACGAAGAAACTGAAACTCGGCGACGGACTCCAGCCGGGGGTTGATGTCGGTCCGTGCGTCAATCAGGGCCAGCAGGACACGGTAAAGAGCTACGTCGAGATCGGGCTGCAGGAGGGGGCAAAACTCGTCGTCGGAGGTTCGGTGCCGAAGGAGAAGGGCCTGGAGAAGGGCTGGTTCCACGAACCGACGGTTTTCGCGGGAGTCAGACCGGACCATAGAATCGCGCAGGAGGAAATCTTCGGGCCGGTCCTCTCCGTCCTGAAGGTCCGGTCGCTGCATGAAGGGATCGATGTGCTCAACAGCACTGTATATGGACTCTCCTCCTCGATCTATACCAGAGACGTCAATAGTTCGTTCCAGGCAATCCGTGACATCAGGGCGGGAATTACCTATATTAATGCACCGACCATCGGTGCGGAAGCGCATATGCCGTTCGGCGGCGTGAAACAGACCGGCAACGGACATCGCGAAGGCGGCTGGACGGTCTATGATTTCTTCACGGAGTGGAAGACGGTCTACATCGACTACAGTGGCGGCCTGCAGAGGGCACAGATCGACAACTACGACAAATGAAACGTCCCCCACGGGGGATTGAGGGATTTGCGGAGCAGTACCGTGGCCAATACCAAATCATACGTGGTCTCTCTCTTCGAACATCAGGAGTTCTTCTGAATGTCCGTGTCGGACAACCGTCGTGTCCCATGAGCCACACGAACATCAACCGAGGAGAAGAGTCATGGCAGCCACCAAGATTATGAAAAAGAAGGGGCTCGCGCGAAAGAAGGGCCCGAAAACCAATCACCGGTCGGCGAAGCGCATCGCACCCCGCACGATCATCCGTCCGGAAGAGACAATCCCCTCGCTCCGGAAGCACATGCTGATCGACGGCTTTGATATCGTTGTCGATCTGAAGCGGAGCAAGGGTTCCTATATCGTCGACGCGAAGGACGGGAAGCGATACCTCGATTTCTTCACGTTCGTCGCGTCGTCGCCGCTCGGGATGAATCATCCCAAACTGGCCAACCCTGCCTTCCGGAAGAAGCTTTCCTATGTCGCGGTCAACAAAC
>DAIUKN010000307.1:0-4483 GCA_036848195.1 Bacteroidota bacterium | reverse complement strand
TCCTCCGTCGGCAGGAAGTTGCTGATGGGCCTGACGGGTCTCTTCCTCTGCAGCTTTCTCGTCATCCACCTCTATATCAATCTCTTCCTCTTCAAGGGTGACGGCGGCAACACCTTCGATGCATACGCGGAGTTCCTCGCGACCTATCCGCTCCTCCGGCCGCTGGAGATCGTCCTCTTCGCGGGCTTCCTCCTCCACGCCGTCATCGGGACATGGCTCTGGATCGTGAACCGCAACGTGCGGCCCCGGAAATATGCCGTCAACAGTGCGTCGGATACAAGTACTCTTGCCTCACGCATTGCCTTCATTACGGGCGCCATCGTGGCCGTGTTCCTGGTGGTACACATCAATACCTTCTTTGTCAGCTCCCGCTTTTTCCCCACCGGAAAGACCATGTATGAGATCGTTGCAGAGGCGTTCCGCAATCCATGGTACGACGCCTTCTATCTGGTCGCTCTTGGCTTTCTCGGGTACCATCTCAAGCACGGGGTCCAGTCGGCGTTCCAGACCTTCGGCCTGCGGACGGGCAAGTATCAGATGCTCATCGATCTGATTGCCATGATCTTCTGGCTGATCATCCCGCTCGGATTCGCGGCGATGCCTCTCTATTTCCTCTGGGCTCATTTAACGGGGGTCAACTGATCATGACGACACTCGACTCGAAGATACCGTCCGGTCCCATCGAAAAACAGTGGGACTCCCATCGGTTCAACCTGAAGCTCGTCAATGCCGCCAACAAGCGGAAGTACACCATCATTGTCGTCGGCACCGGCCTCGCCGGCGCATCGGCAGCGGCCTCTCTTGCCGAGCTGGGATACAACGTGATTTCACTCTGCTACCACGAGTCTCCGCGCAGAGCCCACAGCATCGCAGCCCAGGGCGGCATCAACGCACCGAAGAACTACGCCAACGACGGCGACAGCGTCTTCAGGCTTTTCTATGACACGGTGAAAGGCGGCGACTACCGCGCAAGGGAGTCGAACGTGTACCGCCTCGCCCAGGTGAGCGGCAGCATTATCGACCAGTGCGTTGCACAGGGTGTTCCGTTCGCGCGCGAATACGGCGGGCTGCTCGACAACCGTTCGTTCGGCGGCGCGCAAGTCTCGCGCACATTCTACGCCCGCGGACAGACCGGGCAGCAGCTTCTCCTCGGCGCCTATTCCGCCCTTGTCCGCCAGATCGATGCCGGGACGGTCAAATTCTATCCGCGGCGTGAGATGCTGGACCTCGTCCTGGTCGACGGCCAGGCGCGCGGAATCGTCGCCCGGGACCTTGTAACCGGCGCGCTTGAAACCTTCATGGGCAACGCCGTGGTGCTTGCCACCGGTGGCTACGGCAACACCTTCTATCTTTCGACAATGGCAAAGGCAAGCAACGCTACCGCCATTTGGCGCGCGCATAAGCGGGGCGCGCTCTTTGCCAACCCGTGCTTCACGCAAATCCACCCTACCTGCATCCCGGTCAGCGGCTCATACCAGTCGAAACTTACGCTGATGAGCGAGAGCCTCCGCAATGACGGACGCATCTGGGTTCCAAAGAAGAAGGACGACACACGCAAGCCGGCCGACATTCCGGAAGAGGAACGCGACTACTACCTGGAACGGATGTATCCCTCCTTCGGCAACCTGGTGCCGCGCGATGTGGCGTCCCGGCGGGCCAAGGAGATGTGCGACAACGGATACGGTGTCGGACTGACAAGGATGGCAGTCTACCTGGACTTCGCCGACGCGATCGGACGAAACGGGAAGAAATGGATCGAGGAGAAGTACGGCAACCTCTTCGACATGTACCACGAAATCACGGCTGAAGACCCGTACAAGAATCCCATGCGGATCTATCCGGCGGTTCATTACACGATGGGCGGACTGTGGGTGGACTACAATCTCATGAGCACCGTCCCGGGTCTCTATGTCATCGGGGAGGCAAACTTCTCCGATCACGGGGCGAATCGTCTGGGCGCGAGCGCGCTGATGCAGGGCCTCGCTGACGGCTATTTCATTCTCCCCTACACCATCGGCGATTACCTGGCAACTTCGACGTTCAAGCCGGTCAAGGCGGACGGTCAGGAGTTCCGCGATGTGCAAAAGGACGTGAAGGAACGAATCGAGAAACTGATGTCGGTCCGCGGCAACCGGCCTGCCGACGAATTCCACCGCGAACTCGGCAAGGTGATGTGGGAGCATGTTGGCATGGGGAGGAACAAAGCCGGGCTGTCCAAGGCCCTTGAGCTGATCCCGGAGATCCGCGAAGCGTTCTGGAAAGATGTGAAAGTGGTGGGAGCCGCAAACGATTTGAACAGCGAGCTTGAGCGTGCATCCCGCGTGGCCGATTTTCTCGAGCTCGGCGAGCTCCTCGCGTACGACGCACTCCAACGCAACGAATCGTGCGGCGGACACTTCCGCGAGGAATCGCAAACGGAAGACGGGGAAGCCAAACGCGATGATAAGAACTACGCCTATGTTGCGGCCTGGGAATACTCCGGCGAGGGGAAGAAGCCGAAACTGACCAAAGAACCGCTGACGTTCGAATATGTGAAACCGTCCCAGAGAAGCTACAAATGAGGAGTCACCCGGAATGAACCTTACACTTCGAGTCTGGAGGCAGAAAAATCGGACGGACCAGGGGCGACTGGTGTCATACACCGTGCGCGATGTAACCCCCGACGCTTCGTTCCTTGAAATGCTCGATGTCGTCAACGCCGACCTTGTGAAGAAAGGCGAAGAGCCGATTGCGTTCGATCATGATTGCCGCGAGGGGATTTGCGGAAGTTGCGGAATCGTGATCAACGGCCGGTCGCATGGACCCAACCGGGGTGCTGCGACCTGCGAGCTCCGTATGAGGAGCTTCAGGGACGGCGACACGATTACCGTGGAACCTTGGCGCGCAAAGCCGTTTCCGATCCTGAAGGATCTGGTCGTCGACCGAACATCGTTCGACAGAATCATGCAGGCCGGCGGATTTGTGTCGGTGAAGACAGGGGGCGTTCCCGACGCTAACGCCATGCCGATTCCCAAGCCCGTCGCCGAAGAAGCCATGGACGCCGCGGCATGCATCGGCTGCGGCGCCTGCGTGGCAGCATGCAAGAACGGTTCGGCTATGTTGTTTGTCGCAGCAAAGGTCTCCCAACTCGCTCTCCTGCCGCAGGGTCACGCCGAGAGGAAGGAACGGGTCGACCGGATGATCGCCCAGATGGATGCAGAGGGCTTCGGCGCCTGTTCGAACACCTACGCCTGCGAGGCGGAGTGCCCGAAGGAGGTCTCCGTCCAGCATATAGCACGGTTAAACAGGGAGTACATCAGGGCCAAAGTCCTCTAGTCCGCATTTCCCTCGGAGGCCCGGTACCATTGTGCCGGGCCTTCCTGTTTCATCTGAGCATCGTGCAGGCGCGTCCCCTCCTCCGGCCGCACATTTCCCAATTACACCTCCCCCCGTGGACGCCCCCTCTTCAGACGGTCCACGAACTCCTTGCATATCCTCGTCTGGACCGCTACATTTCGCCAGGAAACAAGATTTTTAAGATGCCATAGAGCAGGAATTCATTCGTGCTTGATAGCGGTCTCTACGGTCTTGGGCTGGGAATCCTGTTCGGTGTCGTCATCCGGAAACAGCGACCCGGCCCTCACGAGCCACGCAACCCCCACAAGAACTCGTGTCGAGCCTCAGAATTACCATGTCAATGACATCTGTGGAAACCGCTGGAAATCTTGCATTTCTGCCATTTCCTGACTCTCCGATTATTCAAGGAACTTTGGAGTGGAGACACCAGGAAGCACCCGGGTTTCTCCAAAGGAAAGAGGTGCGAGCATCGCGGATGCTATTGGAGACCGGGCAGAAGTTCGGAACCTCGATAGCCGGGATGATCCGCCGACTTGCCTTGTGGAACGCTCCTTCCATGAGATTATCAGAGGAATCATGAAGACATCCTTCCCGCTCATACAAAGACGTCAGGACGACGAACCACCTCCGGCGATTGCCCAACGAGGCTGGCGTTACCATCACATCGGCATTCCTACGACCACTCCAATGCCGGACGAGGTACATCTCCCCCACCTGAAGGTCCACGTCTCAGGGTTCCGCACAAGTCCGTATGGCGTGGAGTGGATACGATTTGATCCCGATTGCGTTGTCTCGGATCTGGTTCGCACGGTACCGCACATCGCTTTTGAGGTCGACGATCTGGAGGCTGCCCTGGCAGGAGAGACACTTCTTGGCGACGTGAGCTCGCCTTCGGAGGGTGTTCGTGTTGCCATGATCGTCGACAATGGCGCACCGATAGAATTGTTGGAGTTTTCCCGGCCAGAGGGAGGCCTTCGACCGGTGGGCAAAGCGCAGACAAACACCTCATCCCCAACGTAACGTGCGCCCAGCTGGTGTCGACCCTTCCGGGCAGTGTGGTCACGCCCGTCGGGAAGGTAGGGGGAGCCACGCCATGAAGGACCAATGAAAATCAGGCCGATAATCTTCGGTGCCACCGGTATGGTCG
>DAIUKN010000306.1:0-4484 GCA_036848195.1 Bacteroidota bacterium | reverse complement strand
TCGTGCGGCTGACAATCGGGAGGCGGCACTCCGGGCGGGAGCGATCTTCACCGGTGCAGTACCAGACCGGTATGCGGTGTCCCCACCAGAGCTGCCGGGATATGCACCAGTCACGGATGTTGGACATCCAGTGTTGATACACCTTCGTCCACCGATCGGGATAGAAGCGGATAGTCCCGTTCATCACAACGTCAAGCGCGGGTTCCGCGAGCGGCCTCATTCGGACGAACCATTGGTCGGACAGGTACGGTTCGATGATGGTATCGCAGCGGTAGCAATGGCCGACGTTGTTGACATGGTCGTCGATCCTCGCAAGGAGACCCTGTCGCTCGAGATCCTCCACGATTACCCGTCGTGCGTCAAACCGGTCCATCCCACGGTACTTCTCAGGAACGTTGTCGTTCAGTTTGGCGGAAATGTCGAAGATGTTGATTTGCGGGAGCGAATGCCGTACGCCGATCCAGTAGTCATTCGGATCGTGAGCCGGCGTCACTTTCACCATACCGGTGCCGAATGCGGGATCGACGAACTCGTCGGCCACAATGGGGATCTCCCGCCCGGCAAGGGGGAGGATGGCCGTGCGGCCGATCAGATGCCGGTACCGGTCGTCTTTCGGGCTGACCGCGACGGCGGTGTCACCGAGCATCGTTTCCGGACGAGTGGTAGCGACCGTCAGGAACTCCGCCGATCCGCCTTTGATCGAGTAGCGGATATAATAGAGCTTCCCCTTCTGCTCGATGTAATTCACCTCGTCATCACTGATGGCCGTGTGGTCCTTCGGGCACCAGTTGACGATATATTTTCCCCGGTAGATGAGCCCTTCTTCATAGAGCCGCACGAAAACTTCGCGGACTGCCGTGGAGAGAGACTCGTCCATGGTAAATTTCTCTCGTTCCCAATCGCACGACGATCCCAGGGAGCGTAGCTGCTTGATGATAGCGCCCCCGTATTGTTCTTTCCACTTCCAGACGCGTTCGATGAACTGCTCGCGTCCGAGATCATGCCGGCTTTTCCCCTCCTTCATCAGGGCACGCTCGACGACGTTCTGCGTGGCTATTCCCGCGTGATCGGTGCCGGGGATCCAGCAGGCTTCATATCCGCTCATTCGCTTGTAGCGAATGAAGGTATCCTGGAGCGTATTGTTCAGAATATGCCCCATGTGGAGCACCCCCGTGACGTTAGGCGGAGGGATCACAATGGTGTACGGAGGCTTGCCGGGATTGACTTCTGCATGGAAAAGCCGGCGGGATTCCCAGAAGCGGTACCAACGCTCCTCCACGTCATGGGGGGAATAGGTCTTCTCAAGCGCCAAAGCAGTCACTCCACAATTGAAAGAGGGTACGGCGAGAGCACGGGGTTCAGCGGACGAGGAACCGCTGTTCTACAGTGTTCGTGTTCCCCAGAGAATCCTTGAGGCGAATTGTGAGTCGGTGGGAACCACGCGCGAGCGGACCGCCGGGCTTAATATGAACCCTTCGGTGCTCTCCGTCAATTTCAGGGATCACGAATTTCCCGTCAAGGTACGTCTTTACTTCCTGATAATCAACGCCGGCAAGGTTGTCATAGTACCGGAACCGGGCGGCGAACGTGCGGCCCGGCAGTGTCTTGATCTGAACCGCCGAGATCTCCGGAGGTTCATTGTCCGCCATGACGGAGACATCGCCCAACACCCGTTTCAGCGTCCCGGTAAATACGCCGCCGGAGGATGTTCCTCCTCCCGAGAGGAGAGACCACGAACTTGCCTGGCGGCAGAAGAGGCCCTGATGGGGGGATCCGGACGAGGAGCGGATGGAGACACCAATGCCGTCGCGGAGGACCGCAGTCTCGGGCAGAAGGGTATACACCCTGTTTCCCTCCTCGACGGTCGTTTGACATTCGAGGTAGATCGTATCGTACACGGCCTTTGCGTCGTACCGGAGGACGAGATTGCCGTTGTCGAGTTCAATCGACCTGGAGGTTCCCGGCACGATCGGAAAAATAGAGAACTCCGTTCCGGCGTCAGAAGTTGCGCCGTTCACTCCGGCGCGGACGAGGATTCGCCGGGGGCCCCAAAAAGAATCGATGGGCGTGAAGAACCCCTCATAGCGGTCTACGTCGAGGGCTTCCGCATGGATTGCGCGCGTGGTGGTTCCTTCGGCGACCGAGATCGTCGGGGGTGACGTGAAGGCGCCGTTCGTCGATAGGAGAAGACGGACATTTCCCCCGATCGTCTCATGTTCAATCCGGATCCCTCCGGCTGCAGCAGAGGGAGCGCGGAGAGCAATGAAGCGGGGGCGGGATCGGGACCCCTTGGCGCTCTCCGCCTGCGCGCGAAGGAAATCAAACGGGACGGTTCGCCGGGGGAGCGTCAGCTCCCCGCGCGCCGGATCGAACCCGTCTCCTGATGTGAGCGGTGTCCAGCGGGTTTCCGTAAAGTTCCTCCCCTGGACGAAGACCCGTGCGACGGAATCGGAGGGCTTTGTCTTGATGAGGAGTTGTGAATCATCCAGCTCGATCGAGAGATCGGGAGGATGATCGGCGAACAGAGTGCCATTGATCTCGGAGCGATTACCGCTGATGTCTTCGCACAGGATACGGAGGAGATGTGGGCCTTCGGCCAGGCGCGATGCGTCGATGACACCGGCGCCGGGGCCCCGGGGCGAGACAAAGGGGAGAGCGCTCCGGTTCTCCTCGAAGAGCCGCTCGAAGCGTCCCTGGCCTTCCGCCAGGAGTGCGCGGTCATAATAGAAGCGGATCTGCTGTGTTTCCCGAACCGGAACCCGGTCGAGGGTCACAGCGTAAAGGAGTCGGCCGTCCAGAAACAGCCGATGCCGGTAGACGCCGTGTGTGTACCGGGTTTCCGGTGAGCGGTCACGGGCGTAGACGGCGATTCCACCGTTGCCTGAAAGATGGATCGGATGAGGGAGCGCCGTGCCGGGCGAGTTCGTGCGGGCAGGCGCGAAGACGGTCGATTCGGAGGAGCCGTCCACGCCGGAGAGTCCTCCGAGCGGAATCACGGCAACTTTACGGATCGTCGGAGGAAAGCCATCGTTCACCCTCAGGTCCGGGCAGAGCATAGGGTTCACGGCATTCATATTCTCGTCGCGGATCTCAAAATGCAGGTGCGGTGATCCGCTACCGGTGTCTCCGGTGTAGGCGACGAGTTCACCGCGTGAGATCGGAAATTCCCCCGGCCGGCAGGTGATGTCAACCGGGTACTGTTCGAGCCTCTTTTGCTCCGATTGAACGCGGGCTTCGATGCGCGGGGAAAACCGCTGGAGGTGGGCGTAGACGGTCGTATAGCCGTCCGGATGCCTGATGAAAAGCGCTTTTCCGTATCCATCGGCGTCGACAACGACACGGGCGACAGTGCCGCCGCGCGATGCAAAAACCTTGTATCCCGTTCTGTCCCCCGTGCTGATATCGATCCCTGAATGGAAGTGGGTGCGCCGGTATTCGCCGAAGGTTGAGGTAATGATGCGGCCTGCGTCGGTCGGCCAGATGTAGTCGGCAACGTTGGTTCGGATGGAGTCGAACGGGTTGAAGGCGGCGGGTGCCGGAGGGGGGGCGGGCGGTTCAGAATCAGTCAGCCGGGAAACGGGAAGAACGAACACGAGGGGGAGCGCGACGCTGATGAGTCCCAGAACAAGCCAGCCCCGTCTCATCGTCCCGTGCCGTTCTCCTACGCTTGCTGGCCGAATTTCAGCTGCACTGAGGGCGCAAGGGAAGATTGATCTTGTACCTTCCGGGCGATGATCTGTCGCGCAAGTTCCAGGTAGGCAATAGACCCGCGCGAGTGAACGTCGTACAGGACTGCCGGCTTCCCAAAAAAGCTGGCTTCGCCGAGGAGATTGTTCTTGGGGATAGTGACAGGGAGGATAAATCGCTGGTACTTCGACTGCAATTCCCGCGCCGTGATGTCGGTGACGCGCGAATTCGGTTCGTGCATGGTGACGAGAATGCCTTCCACCGTGATCGACTTATTCGCGATGTCACGTACCCACTCAAGATACTTGAAGAGCTTGTCAACAGCGTCGAGGGCGAAGTGTCCCGGCTTCACCGGGATCAAAACGGAATCAGCAGCGGTCAGGGCATTCGTTGACATCCCGCGAAGAAACGGCGGGCAATCCAGGATGATGAAATCGTACAGCTGCATGACACCCCGCAGCGCGTTGCGGAGCATGGTCCGGTTGTCGGCAAGTCGCGTGATTCGATCTTCGCTCTGAAGCGTGTGCACATTCGAGGGGACGAAATCCAGATACGGGAGTCCAGTCTTGTGGATGGCGTTGGTCAGCGACGTCGTGAAGTTGATTCCCTCATACAAGCCCGCCTTGATCGTGCCGTCCGTGAAGCCCAGGGAGAGGCCCGCCGCCGCGACCGATTCGAACAGTTTGCTGCGCTGGCAGTTCAGCAAGCTATTCGCCAGTCTGGCGTGGAATTTACCGAGCAAAATTCCGCCCGCGTTGGGGTGCTGGTCTCCTCGGCTATTGGCGGTTTGAACGCCA
>DAIUKN010000305.1:0-4489 GCA_036848195.1 Bacteroidota bacterium | reverse complement strand
GCACTCCGTTCACCAGGTTTATGACCATACGTTGACCACCGTGAAAGGCGGCACACAGACCTCTTTGGCCACGATCGAGCACTGCGATTGCGCCGACCTTCCTGCGTACGCGCTGCCGACGATGAACGAGGGGGTAGATGTATTGTACCGACCGGCTCGCTTTGGGCGGTCAAAGTACAAACAGAACCATTCAGGATGGGAATGCTGGAGGGAGAGAGAACCAGAGGCTGCAAACTCCCGGCCCACTGCCCCGGTTCTGAAGTAGATGGGTCGTTCGAAGGATGCGACCGGGGAACATAGGCGGATCGCTTCAGGTTCTTTCATTTGTTTCACAGTTTTGATTCAGCAGCCACACACGGTTTGTTCGTGCACACTGTACGTACCACAATACTTGCCCCCTCGATTGCGAGAAATCATTGGGAGGAAGCTGCAATGATCAAGAAATGTTGGATGTCGATTACCCTGCTCGCCGGAATGTCTATCGCCGTCTGCGTTCTGTTCGGTGCGTGCAGTACTGTTCCGGTCACTGGGAGACAGCAATTGAATCTCATCTCCAGCTCGGAGATGCTTTCGATGAGCAACCAGCAGTACGGTGAGTTCTTGAAGAATAACAAAATCGTTCCTGCCGGAGACAGTCGGTCGGCGATGGTAAAACACGTCGGCAGGAATATCCAGTCTGCGGTCGAGCAATATTTCCGTCAGAATAGCCTCTCCTTAAGCGGATACAGTTGGGAGTTCAACCTCGTCGATATCAAAGAGGCAAATGCGTGGTGCATGCCGGGCGGAAAAGTTGTCGTGTACACGGGCATCTTGCCGCTCACAAGCAACGAAGTCGGCCTTGCCGTTGTGCTGGGACATGAGATTGCCCATGCCGTTGCCGGTCATGGTGATGAGAGGATGAGCCAGGAATTGCTCGCCCAGCTTGGCGGAGCTGCGCTTTCCCAGGCACTCGCAAAGAAACCTCAAGAAACCCAACAACTCTGGATGACCGTCTTCGGTGTGGGCGCCCAGTACGGAGCACTTCTTCCCTTTAGCCGTGTGCAGGAAAGCGAAGCGGATCATCTTGGATTGATTTTCATGGCAATGGCGGGATACGACCCCAACGAAGCGTTAAGCTTCTGGCAGCGAATGGCACAACAAAACAAGAGTCAAACGCCACCCGAATTCATGAGCACACACCCCTCGGATGAATCACGGATTACGAAGATACGGGAAGAGCTTCCGGAGGCATTGCGGTACTTCAAGAAATCCGGATAGAAGGAGTTTACCAGAGCGCATTCAACGGCGAGACCCCATGACGGGCTTCAAGAGCGAGAAACATGAGCTCTGTGTAAAACAGGCGCTCGCCCAGAGGGATTTGCTATTCCGTTAAGGGATGCGCCTGACAAGGGACCCCGCCGATGCCGACGATCGTCTTCAGGAGACATACCTGAACAAAGCTGTATGATTACGCAAAGGAACGCGGATATGTCCAGCCGGTACAGAGCTCTGGAGAGGGTCTGCAATTTGTCCTGCGATCATTGGGAAGATCAGGTGATGGAACAGCAACACCAGTTCCAACTCTTTTCTTGATGCCCTGCGAGAGGGTACGCATCCCTCGTTCCGGGGATTAACTACTCTTTCATCCTTTCAGCCGATTCATTCCGACGTTCACTACGGTATACTTCATCAGGCTCAATACGAACGGCACTGTTTCACATTGTGGGTTCTCTATGCAACCAACAAAGGAGAAAATCATATGAGTACTGAACACCTGCTTCTCTTTCTCGTGATCGGGATTGTCGCCGGATTCCTTGCAGGAAAAATCATGAAGGGCTCCGGGTTCGGTCTCATCGGCGACTTGATCATCGGGGTGATAGGTTCCTTCATCGGAGTCTGGGTATTCGGCCTTCTCGGCATCTCGAGCGGGGGTATCCTCGGCTTGTTGATTGCAGCTATTGTCGGCGCACTCCTCCTGTTGTATATCATCAGGCTCGCCAAGTCCGCCTGATCATTCGAACCGGCAATCCGAGGATATGCCGAAGCGTGGGACCCGTTCACGTATTGCATCCGCGCATCCTCGCGCGCGAACGGTTGAGCGGTGACGATACGGTGGGGATCCGCCATAACCTGTTGCGCCAGCATGGTGGTTGAATTGGACTTGGTGTGATCATGAATACCCGAGCAGGAAGTGTCGCGACGCCTTCCTTGCTGATTCTCCATACGCACCAGACTGAGCGTATTGAGCCTGAAGGAATCGCCGATCTTCAGCCCACCCTCCCCTCCCATTCCCACAAGGACTAAGGATGTACGCAGGTATTCTCATTGGGTACTTTGGCAAGCAGGATGAAGCGCGCAAGGCGTTCAGACAATTATGGGGGAAGGGTTACCGGCGTGCCGCATGGGCAAGCAAGAGTGCCGATGGAGATGTCCATATATGGGATCCCTTCCGCTGGCGCCGGGCTTTCGCCACTGTCCTGGCATTCATCCTTTTGGGGGCTCTAGCCTCGGTCGTCTCCTTCAACCTTGACTGGCCTGGCCATGCCGTGTGGAGTTCGGCCCCAATCCCTTTCCTTGTGGGTGGATTGATCGGAGCCCTTCTGTCTGTTTCATGGATGCGCCGATCGAGGTTCGGGGTCCAGCGCGGTCTCCTTAAGGATCACGGACGCTGGCTGGTCTCTGGCGAGAGCGTTCTGATTCTTCAGGCACCTGTCGAGACATTGCAGGTTCCAGTCGCCGTTCTGCTGGAGAGCGGCGAGATCCAACCAGCGGTCTTCATCCTGTATCCAAAGCGCGAGAGCCCTCACGGAGAGGACTGGAGCCCCGGGACACCGATCACCGCGGCTCAACTTCAGGAACATGCCCAACGTTTGGCCACGAACCACCGGTCGGCCCTGGGTCCGCCGGAAAACACCCAGCTGCTCAATCGGATCGAACGGGGCCGCAGGTGGGTCCACGACGCTTGCCTGGATCTCACCGTGGCGAATCGTCTGGAACAGACCGTGTCGCCGGCCGCCGAGTGGCTCCTCGACAATGAATACATCATCGAGGGGAACGCCCGAAAGGTTCTCCTGAACCTCCCCAGGCGATATTACCGGCAGCTGCCGGCACTCACGAGCGAACCCCACCGCGGGCTCCCCCGCATTTATGGCCTGGCACGGGAACTTGTTTCCCATTCGGACCTGCGTCTCGACCAGCAAAACATCCTCGCATTCATTACGGCCTATCAAAGCGAGGTTCCGTTGTCCATCGGGGAACTCTGGGCCGTTCCTCAGATGTTGCGCACGGCGCTCATGGAAGGCATCCAGCAAATTGCCGGCAGAACGCAGACCGAGCTGCATGAACGCGGGATTGCCAATTTGTGGGCGAACAGGCTCATTGCGGTCAACCGCCGGGACCCCCAGCAGATCTTCTCGATACTGGCGGAACTCTCCCAGACCCAACCCAACCCGAGTCCCTATTTCGCTTCGCAACTGATCGACTACCTGTATGACGAGGAAGCCGCGCTGGCGCCGGTTCAAAGTTGGCTTGAGCGCAAGTTCCAGAAGTCCGTGAGCGATCTCAGCCTCCGAGCGAAAACCCGCCAGACGAAAGATCAAATATCCATCGGGAATGCGTTTACCAGCTTGCGCCAGCTCGATCTGCTCGATTGGAAAGTGTGCTTCGAACAGCTGAGTCGTGTGGAAGCGCTGCTGCGGCTGGATCCAGCCGGCATCTATCCCCAAATGGATTTCACAACTCGCGATCGCTGCCGCCGGTCGATTGAGAATCTCCACAGGGGTTCCGGCCTGGCCGAGGACCTGGTCGCCCAGCGTGTTCTTGATCTGGCCACCCAGGCCGGCCGCGATCCCGTCACGGATGCGCGATCGAGTCATGTCGGAACATATTTGATCGGCGATAAGAGAAGAGATCTGGCGAAGATGATCAGGTGCCGCGAGGCGTTGCGTTTCCGCGCGTTGCGGTGGACGTATCGTCATCATTCCTTGGTGTACTTTACCGGACTCGGTTTCTTCTCGGTTGCTTTCGTCTCCCTGCTCGTGCTGATTGGATTGTACAACCAGACACCCGGCCTTCAAATTCTTGTTGCCCTCCTCCTGCTCATCCCCGCAAGCCAGCTCTCCCTTGAAGTGATGAATTACCTGGTTATGCGGCTATTGCCGCCGCGAACCCTCCCAAAGATGGACTACAGAATTTCAGGAATTCCCGACGCGTACCGGACACTGGTGGTCGTGCCCGTGATGCTCATGGACCTGGAGACGATTCAGGATGAGGCGGAGAAGCTTGAGGTCCGCTATCTCGCCAATAAGGAGCAGAATCTTCTCTTTGGCCTTTTCTCGGATTACCTGGACGCAACGCAGGTCCAAGCCGAAGCGGACGAACCCCTGCTTCAAGCTGCGAAGGCAAGCATTGAAGCCCTCAATCAGCGCTATGTCGGGAATCGTTTCTTCCTCTTTCATCGTGAGCGTACATGGAATGAGTCCGAGCACAAATTCATCGGTTTGGAACGAAA
>DAIUKN010000304.1:0-4501 GCA_036848195.1 Bacteroidota bacterium | reverse complement strand
TTGTGATTTCGCGATACCACTGTTCCGATGCCGCCTTGGCGGCAACATCGGGCGGGAGTTTGATCGTGATGTCGAAGACGGGAAACTGCGCCTCGGAAGGGATGTTCAGCCGAAGCCGGAAGAGATAATCGTTGCTCCCCTGGCGATTGGCGGTTATAGGGAGAGCGTAGACTTTTCGGTACTCCTTCGGCCTCACGATCCACTTTGCCGCTGTCGGGTCGCACTCGGTCACGTATGCCTTGATCTGCTTGTCGCTTCCCTGGTACTGCCTCCCGTGCTCCACGATCGCGCGAGCTTTTTCCGCTCCCCGGTTGTTGATATTCTGCACGAAATCGCGGTACAGCGCGTTGATCGCGGTTTCCGGGAACCGGATGGTCTTTGCCTGCAGGAGGTAATCCTGGATCTGCTTGTTCCTCTGCGCCACAGTCGCCGGGCCGGATCCGCTGAAGGTCAGCTGATGCAGCGGCAGGAACGCCGAATCCGCATAGAGGGCGGGGACGTTGTCGGCATTCATCTCATTCTTCGTGATGAAGGCGTCAACCCGTTGCTCCGATCCCTTTTTCACACGCGCGAAGATTTCCGACTCAAGATGGGAGACGATTGTCGCTTTCTGTCCCCGGACTATGGGGTTGTCATTGAGACCGACGGTGGTGTGGAGCTCGCGGAGCTGCGCCTCGGCTTCCGGCCAGGCGGATATGCTCATGCGGCCGGCAACACTCCGTGCGCGTGAGTAGAGATCGTTCAGGGAGCCAGTCGCCCCGCGCACCGTGCCAAGTTCCTGGTTCAGGAGGGCCACGCATGGGTACCCGCGCTGTCGATCGAATCGATCGAGCTGGGACTCGACGATGACAGCTTTCGCATCCTCGTTTCGCGCTATCAGACCGGCATAGAGTGTATCAGAGGTCCAGGCGGGATTGTGCTGGAGAATCCTGTCGCTTTCGGCCAGCCGGTTCTTGGCCGATTGCAGAGCGCCCGCCTCGACGTTGAACCGGTCGACAAATCCTTCGAGAGAACGCATATCATCTGGCATCGGCTGTCCGGAAGCGGCAAACAGTCGTCGGACCGGCTCAAAGGGCGGATGCAGGGTGATTCGATTCAGGTCATTCTTGCTCCTGAGCTGATTCTCATAATACGGTGACGCCTCGGGGAGCCGTCCCACAATGAGCTCGCGTGCCTTGTCGACTGCCTCCTTCCGGTACCTCTCCGGCTGTCCAAGGAAGTCAGCAAAAACGGGCGCGGCTTCCAGAAACGCTCCTGTATTACCCCGGCTCGCCTTTTCAAGTTCGAAGACTCTCAGCGTTGCCGCGTAGTCTTCCTGGAACCGCAACTCATCATCTACCGCCGCTTTGAGCGCGGTGTACTTCTGATACGCGGAATCCCTGCTGCTTGCGATGTCGGGGGGAAAGAGGGACGCCATTTTCACCAGCTCGTCCCTCATGGCTGAGAGGCTGCTCGCTCTGGCATCAAGGTCAGTTCTGGCTTTCGAAAAGTCGAAATTCTCGAACCTGAAATTCGGGCCGATCGATTCGTACGTGCTGCGCTCGACGGCGTTCTGCCTGAGCGATTCCTGGAATTCTGCGTAACGGGTCTCGAACGTGAAGCGCCAGCGCGGCATGTAGCGGTAGTGCATCGTGAGACGTGTGTCAGCCCTGACCGTATCGACCACCCAGAAGAAGGTGATGACACGGCTGTCGATTGCATAGACGCTGAGAGTATCCGAATACGCTGCCTCATCACGGATGCGCGTTGACGGACTGTCGCCATTGTCAAACACCGTGGTCACGTGAGAGGAGATGATCGACTTGTTCCTGAGTCTGAGAACCAGGACGTAGTTATCCCTGTCCGGAGACGGGAACTTCATAAAGTACTTGCTGTCTTTGTCGAGTGTGAACTGCTCCTTCCCGCTCTTCAGCTCGATGTATCCGCGTTCCGTTGGGAAGATTTCGGGGTCCGGGGTCAGCTCTTTGTAAGCCGAGCACCCCGCCAGAAAGGCGAGAAGAATAAAAACAACGAAGGTCCGTCGCACGATGGCTCTCCCTTGAGAAATTTACATGATGCAATATCAGGAACTCCGGGGAAGGTTTCAAGTGCCATGTGAGACGGGCGTTCCAACCGTGGCCGATTCATCGAAAAGGGGTCTTCTGAACCAGCATGGAAGGTGGTGGATGAACCTATCTCTGTTCAGAGCAAGAAAGGTGTTAAAAGGGAGAGAAAAACGATGTTGCAGGGGAAAGGGTCTGACCATGCAGTCTGACCGGGTGGCCAGTTTTTGACCTGCCCCGGAGCCTTACTTCAGAAGAGGGCTCTGGCGTCCGGCCATTCAGTCCGACTGGTACCTGTCTGTCTTCGCCGGATCGCCGAGAGTACGCACGAGGTCTATGAAGCCGCTGATACTCTCCCCTTTTTGATAGAACCCTTCGTAGTGAGGATGCTCAACTGCTGTCTTGACATATTCGTCCCGGAAACCGGACATGAACAGAAACGGAAGCTCCTGATACTGTGGGTCAAATCTCATGGTCCGGTGGAGCTGCTTTCCATCCATGACAGGCATATAGATGTCGGAAACAACCAGGTCTATTTTGCTCCCCACCAGCCTCTCGACCGCCTCTTCCCCGTTCGATGCCAGCGAAACATCGCATCCGAGGTCGGAAAGCAAACCGCCCAGGAGGATACGGATTGACTCCTCGTCATCGACGACGAGCACCTTCATTTGCATCTCCTTCTTCTTTGCCCGAAGGACCCATCGCCAGATTAGCCGCGATAGAAACCGATGCACGACACCGGCAGATCCGCGAGGGTACGAAGAGACATGGCGCAATCGCTGTGCCAAAGCCTTTGCCCGCAAATCGGGGCTGATGACGCCCTTTCGCGGATTTCGCACTTCTCCAAATACGAACATTGTGCAAGTTGGAAAATCAAGAGATTGCCCGGGCTATCATGAAAGCCACCCCGGCCGCCACCCCCCCGATGAGGACGGTCTGAATTGAACTCCGCAAAGGGGGTGCCCCCGTAAAGTGCCCTTTCACATAGCCGAAAACGGCAAGCGCGATGAGAGTGATGACCACCGATGCCGAAAGCGCCGCCGAGGCGGTGGGGAGGAAAATGTACGATCCAAGAGGTATGAAACCACCAACGATGTACGCCCCCGCGATCGTCAATGCGCTGAGGAGCGCTCGTTTCGGGTCCGGTTTCTCAAGTCCCAACTCGAATCGCATCATGAAATCGACCCACGAGACCGGACGTTTGCGCAGAGCATCGACGATTGGCCTGCTTTCCTCCAGAGTGACGCCGTAGGACTTGAACACGTCGGCAACCTCTGACACTTCGGCCTCCGGCTTCTCCCTGACCTCCATCTCTTCCCGTCGTCGCTCCGCCTCGTAATGCTCGGCATCACTCTTTGCGGCGAGATAGCCACCCAGTCCCATCGCGATAGAACCGGCGGCGATTTCGGCCAACCCCGCCGTCACGATGATCCGCGTGGTGTCAATAGCTCCGGACAGACCCGCTGCAAGAGCAAACGGGACCGTCAGGCCATCCGACATGCCGATGACAACGTCCCTCACGATTTCTGTACCTGTGAAGTGGCGCTCCATATGCGGTGTTTGAGGCATTACCGTCTCCTTGTGAATTGTTGAAATAGGCAATCGGGGAAAGACGAACCCGTGAGGAGTCCCCACCCTCTGAACCGCTTATGGCGGCTCGCTCAAAGCTTTGCCTCAAGGATGAGGACGTATGCACGAGGGGGCATGATATTGCCGATCAACTCAACATAGTTGTGCTGAAAAGCATTGTTCATGCTCAAAGTTGCCGAGAGAGCGAACCCATTGAACGCCAATTCTGCACCGATTCTGAAGTTTGTCACGTAGATCGGCACACGCTCACCGCCATCAGGTATAATGCCGAAATCCACCAGCTCATCATCAATTCTTTCAACACGGCTGATGGCACGGAAATCGACACCCGCACTGAACCAGCCGAGCCGCATGACGGCATTCGTGGTAACTATGTGGCGAGGCCTGTACTTCAACAGATCGTTCTGGGTACGATCCTCGGGATAGACATAGGTATACCCCAGGTTGTACACGAGGCCGCCTTCGAAGAGCCCGAGCCTCAGTGATGCTTCAAGCCCTTGAACTCGCGCTTTCGTCACATTTCTCCATTGAACCAGCACGCTTTGTCCCGACACGACCAGCCCAGGCTCGATCAGATTATCAAAATCCGACCTGAAGGCCGCGAGGTCGATTGCGCCGAGGCCGCCAAACGATTGGGACACTCCGATTTCATAGGATGAGCTCCGCTCGGGCTTCAGGTCTCTGTTCGGCACTGCCGCCAGGCCTGTTGACCCCGCGGAGATAAACGCTTCCGGAAGCGATGGAACCCTGAACCCGCGGCCAAAAGATGCCCGCAGTGTTGTTCCATCCAGCACATCGTAGCTGATCCCGATCTTCGGATTGGGCTCGAGGCGCTCTCCCGTCAGTCCCACGGATTGAAAGTCGAACCG
>DAIUKN010000303.1:0-4508 GCA_036848195.1 Bacteroidota bacterium | reverse complement strand
GGTGCCGATGAACCGGACCTCCGACGGCAGCCGGTCGGAAACGGTAACGCTGTCTTCGATAGCTTTCGCAACCATCAGCTTTTCGTTGATCATCGACTGGAGGACTTGGTCTTTAAGTCCCGGGGTCTTTGGATCCACCTTGTTGTTGAAGACGAAGAACTGTACCTGCGAATTGAGTTCAGACTCCAGGATCAGGTCGTTTTCCACGACCGCCACAATCCGGTCGAGCGTCTGTGCAGTGGCAAGAACGCTCAGGAAAACCAGGCCGAACAGGAGTGCAATTGTCTTCATTCGTTCTCTCTTTATGCTCGTGGGGGAGGTCAATCTCTGGCAGCCTCGGCGGTGTCCGCCCTTTCAAGGCGGATATCGACGGGGTGTCGGGCCCGGAGGTCGGAGACCAGTTTTTCGTACCGCGCCCGCCTTTCCTCGATCAACAACCTCTGGCGCACATCGCTCCGTACATAGTCGTAATCGGGTATCTCCCCCTGATGCTTCATGCCGTGAACCATCAGGACATAGTAACCCGCATCCGTCTTGGCAACAAAGGAGACTTCATTGCGTGCCAGAGTACGCGCGAGCTTCCAGAGCTCCTGGGGATACAGTGTGGTTTGAGTGAAATACTGTCGTTCCGCTGCCCGCATGAGGTGGGGGGCGGTCAGCGAATCAACACGCGCGCGGAGAAGAGCGTTGCTCCAGTTCCTGCCGCGAAGAACCGTGGACCGGAAGGTGTTCGCAGCATCGCGGTCCGAGAAAATCGCATAACTTGCGAGCACGACATCCTCTCGCAACACATACTCGCTGCCGGCCGCCTTGAATGCGGTTGTGAGTGCCGCTTCATTGACGAGGACGGTATCGTTCTCTGCAAAGAGCTCCTGATCCAGCAGGGCGGCGATCGCCAGACGCTTCTTTGTGGCCTCCATGAGACGGCGGAACCCGTCAGTAGTGGTGAGACCTCGACGTGCAGCCTCCTGTGCCAGGAGCTCGTTGACGATCCATTCGTTCACAACTTCCCGGGGCTGCCGGAGAACCTGGCCCAACGAGTCGGTCGACGCGGCAAGATCGTCTTCAGTCAGCTCTGCCGTTCCTACGCGGGCGATATACGGCTTGTGCCCGATCTCCCGGCTGCATCCCGCGATCGCCATCAGCAGCACCAACAGCAACCACCCGCGCACAGAGAGGCTTCTATCGACCCGGCTTGAAGGCATCCTTCAACGATTCTTTGTATTCCAGGACAGGGAACCGAGCCTTCAGCCCATTCATCCATTCTTTCTCCAGACGCTTCGACTCGGCATCCTGGAACGACGTAGAGACCTCCGGGGTAGCTTCCTCAAAAGTCTTCTGGCGTGCGGGCTCCCGTGCCTCCAGGCGCACCAGCGAATACCCGTTCTGGTAGTAGAACGGAGGTGAAACGCCGTCAATGGCAAGCGAGTCCGCCTTCTTCGAGCGTTCATCGACGGGAGGGGCAAGAACAAGTTTCTGGAGAGACCCGACAACAAGGGGCTGGCGTCCCTGAATGTCCAGCGTCAGAGCCTGGCTTCGAACAGTGCGGAGTGATTGTGCAGTGGCACTGTCGACCGACTGGGGGATCACCGCGAGGGCAATCCGCTCCTCGCCGATCCCGAAATCTTTCACCAGGAAGGACTTGACAGCCTCGATCCGGCGGGATGCCAGTTGCATGTTCTTCTTTTTGCCCGTGGTTGTGTCCGGAAATGCCCACAGACGGACCGACAGGCCCTTCTCGTGCGACAGTTGGTCGCCGACCTGAGCGATGGATTTCTTCGCTTCCGCACCGAGTGCGGCGGATGTTCCGCTGAACAGAATCTTGAAGCTCAACGGGAGCTTCATCCTGATGGAATCCTCGGCGACGATCTGCTCGAACGTTGTCCCCGAGCCGGCGCGTTCACGCGCTGTCCGAGCGGCAGCTTCGCTGCTCAGACGGATTTCTGAAAACCGGACACGATCAGGGAAGGTAAACTTGTCCCTGTTCGTGGCGAAGTGCAACCTGAGCAGTGAATCCGCGGGGGAGATTTTGCTCCAGACCCGGTCCTGCTCGACCTGGTAGATAAGGATTCCCTCCTTGTATTCCTTGAGGATTGCGGCGAACTCGGGATTCTCCTTTGCTATGAGGTCGGCTTTCGTGGAGAAGACCAATTGTTCCGCGATCTTGTCCAACGCCGGGTTCAGCGCGGATGCCTCCAGCCGCACGGTCGCCAGATCCGGTCTGGCCTTAAGCATCGCCACAATGCTGTCCACCGTTACCGGCTGACCGAGAATCGTCATCATGGCAGAACGGTGAAGGGAAGTCGGGATGCGCGCATCCCAAGCGCTGTCATGCAAAGTTTTTGCCGGATCGCAGGACGCCAGCAATCTGGCTACAACGGAATCGTCCCGCGTATAACGCAGTTCGCTCTTCAGGCGGCTGATGTACCGTGCGTTGTCGTCTGCAAACAGCCGCTGCTGGTACATCTGTTCCAGTTCGGCCTTTGCTTCCTCGAACGGTTTCGGGGCGCGGCGATCCGCGCACAGGATCAGGTGGTAGCCGTACTGCGTTCGAACGATTCCCGATCGCTGACCCGGCTGAAGGGTCATGACAACGTCATCGAAGGGCCTGACCCAGCGGCGGCGTGTGAACCAGCCAAGGTCCCCTCCTTTGCCGGCGGATCCTCCGTCGTCCGAGTGTCTCTTTGCGAGTTCGACGAAACCGACCCCCAGCTTCAGGCTGTCCTCTACTGCCACGATCTTCTTATAGGCCGCGAGGGTGTCGTCAGGTGTCGGTGTCATCGAGGGGAAGCGGATCATGATATGGTTTGCACGCACCTCCCCTGGCGCAGGCTTGCGCTCGATGAGTTTGATGATGTGGAGACCGTACCGCGTCCGGACAGGTGGGGAGGAAATCTCACCCGGTTTCATCGAGAAGGCGGCATCCTCAAACTGCTGGACGAAATCTCCTCCGGTAAAGTAATACAGGTCGCCCTTGTTCTCCTTCACTGAGGGATCTTTGGAGAAAGCGACTGCGAGTGAGTTGAAATCGGTCCCCGACTTCGCTTTCGCGATAATGTCGTATGCGTCCTTGTACGCCGCCGCAGATTCTGCAGGCGTGGCGTTCGGAGTGAGCTCCAGGAGGATGTGGGCGGCGTGAATCTCCTCGGACCGACGGGCGTAGAGCTTCTTCACGCCAGGGGAGGTCACCTCGCGCTCGGTCAGAAAGGACTGGGCCAGGCTGCCCTTGTACTGTCCTATTTCCTGGTTTATTTCGGACTTCTTGTCCAGTGCCTGGCTGTAGGCGTCTTTCAGTTTCAGCTTGTATTTAACAACCAGGTCGAGGAACTTCTCGCGTTCTTCCTGGCTGGCGGCCGTACCCGCCTCACGGGTTCCGTTGCTCTTGACATACAACTTTTCGTATTCGGAGAGCGTCATCGGATCATTGCCGATGGTTGCGACAACCGCGTCGTGCTCTTTTGGCGAGCAACCGGCTAAGAAAAGGCCAAGGAGCACCACGGCTAGAGATCCGGAGTGCCTGCGCTGCAAGGAAATGCTGGACATTACTTGGGGGCTCCGCAATAGAGTTTGTGATATGAAATGGAAGGACTTACAGTTTATAAACCTAACCAAAACGGGCCTGAAAATCAAGAAGCCGCATTGGCGGTGCCTCTGTCTTTCCAGCCGCGGCGGCCCCGCGAACCCCAAAGCTTAACACGGCCCCGAAATCGAAGAAAGGGGAGACTGATTCGAAGTGAAAGGCGCCGAATCCCTAGCGTGTGGCCCGTTTGAGTGCTTGTGCGAAATCGCGCTGGAGGTCGTCGATTCCTTCAACCCCCACCGATATCCGAATCATGCCGGGTGTTACCCCGTGGCGCCGTAGCTCGCCGGCACTCATGTTGACATGCGAGGAGTAGACGGGGATGCTGACGAGAGTCTCGGTGCCCCCCAGTGACATCGCGTTCACCGCAACGCGGAGGGCGTCACAGACTCTGACGGCCCCCTTTGCACCGCCCCGGACCTCTATGGTAACCATGCCCCCGTAACCGTGACCGCCAGCCTCTACCATCTGGCGTCGGGCGACCTGGTGCTCGGGGTGGGAGGGGAGACCAGGGTAGAGCACTCGGATGACATTCTTGTGCCGCTGAAGAAAATACGCGAGCGCGAGGGCATTCTGGTTCTGCCGTTGTACGCGCAACTCAAACGTTTTGAGACTTCTGATCATGAGATAGGCGGCGAAGGGATCGGCACATCCTCCGAAGTACTTCATCTGCGTATGGGCGCCGCGGACGAATTGCTCTGTGCCTGCCACGACTCCCGCCAGAAGGTCGCTGTGCCCGCCGAGGTATTTCGTCCCGCTCTCCAGCGTCACATCCACTCCCATCGTCAGCGGGTTTTGGTTCAAAACGGTTGCAAAGGTGTTGTCGATCATGATGATGATCCTCTGCCCCGCTTTCCTTTCGGCGCGCCGTACTGCTGCTACAAGGGCGCAAATGTCGACGATGCCGAGCGTTGGATTGGTCGGGGTT
>DAIUKN010000302.1:0-4514 GCA_036848195.1 Bacteroidota bacterium | reverse complement strand
AACACAACATGAGACAATCACTTGAAGAAATCAAATTCAGCAAGGAGGAACTGGCGCAGATTGCGAGGGAAACGCCCGAGCTCCTGAGCGCGAACGTCATTCTCCGCCCGATCGCGCAGGACACACTTCTCCCGACCGTCGCATATGTTGCCGGCCCTTCAGAAGTGGCGTATCACGCCCAGTTGAAGCCGGTCTACGAGTACTTCGGCCTGCCCCAGCCCGTCATCTATCCACGGGCGAGCGCGTCATTTGTCGAGGAGCGATTACGCCGGGCGATGGAGAAATACAACCTCGAGCTTCTGGAGTTTCTGGAGGACACCAGCAGGGTCACGGCGAAGGTCGTCGAGCAGATCGCCGAAGTGAAGCTGGAACAGGTCTTTGCAGGAACGAACAGGAGGATGCACGAAGCGTTGAACGAGTTGAAGTTCGGGTTAAAGGAAGTGGACCCCACCCTTTTGGCATCTCTCGACGGAGTGGTGTCGAAGATCGACATCAATATGGGTGTGTTGAAAGAGAAGGCTGCTGCCTCCCAGAAGCGGCGGAATGAAGCAGCGGTTCGGCAGGTGGAACGCGCGGCAAACGGTCTCCTCCCGAACGGGGGTCTTCAGGAGCGTGAGCTCAGCATTATCAATTACATGAACCGCTACGGCCCGGACCTGATCGAACGTCTGGTATCCGAGCTCGACATACAGGTGTTCCAGCACCAGGTCATCACGCTGTAACCGTACGGTCGGTCAGCGAAAAGCCCACACCGGGACGCCGGCGTGGGCTTTTCTGTTCGGCTGGGATCGCACGACTTAGTGGTGTTCCCCGTGGTGGTGCCTGTCGCGGTGCGGTCTTTCTCCGTCCGGTTCGCGCCCCTCCCCTTCTGTCTTCTGGTGAGGTTCCGGCTTCATCAGAGCCTTCCGGCTCAGTTTCCACCGCCCCTGATCGTCTTTGTCGACGATCTTCACGTCGAACACATCACCCACCTTCACGACGTCGGAAGGCTTTTCGACGCGCTTCGTGTCGAGTTGTGACACGTGAACGAGCCCTTCCTTCCCGGGAAGGAATTCGACGAACGCGCCGAAGTCCATCACCTTCTTCACCGTTGCCGAGTAGACCTTCCCCACCTCCGGGACCTCGGTGATGCGGGAGATGGCGGCGATCGCTTTGTCCGCGGCCTCCTTTGTTGTTGCCGCGATGACGACCGAGCCGTCGTCCTCGATATTGATCTCGGCGCCGCTGTCCTTGACGATCTGGCGGATATTCTTTCCGCCGGGTCCGATCAGCGCACCGATCATATCGATCGGTATCATCAGCGTGGTGAGTCTCGGAGCGTAGGTCGACAGATCGCCGCGTGGGGCTGCCAGGACCGCATCCATCTTGTCGAGGATGTGCATCCGGCCTTCGCGCGCCTGGCTCAGGGCATCGCGCATGATATCGAGTGAAATCCCGCGGATCTTGATGTCCATCTGAAACGCGGTGATCCCCGCCCGCGTCCCGGCGACCTTGAAGTCCATATCGCCGAGGTGATCTTCGTTCCCGAGGATATCGCTCAGGATGGCGACGCGGTGTTCCTCTTTGACGAGGCCCATCGCGATGCCGGCCACCGACTTCTTAAGAGCGGCGCCGCCGTCGAAGAGCGCAAGAGAAGCCGCACAGACAGTTGCCATCGATGAGGACCCATTGGACTCAAGAACATCGGAAACGATCCGGACGGTGTACGGAAACTCCGATTCAGCAGGCATCATGTTCTTCAGCGAGCGCTCGGCCAGGTTTCCATGACCGATCTCCCGCCGACCAGTTGTGCCGAGCCGCCCGACTTCGCCCACGGAGAAGGGCGGAAAGTTGTAATGGAGCATAAAACGCTTGGAGTCGAGCGGGGAGAGTCCATCGATGATCTGTTCATCGAGCTTGGTCCCGAGGGTCAATGTTGTCAGACTCTGGGTTTCGCCCCGCTGGAAGAGGGCCGAGCCGTGCGTGCGAGGAAGGAGTCCCACCTCAATCGTAATCGGACGGATCTCTTTGAGCCCCCGGCCATCGAGTCGGCGGCCATGCCTGAGAATCATCTCGCGCATCTCCACGTATTCCATATCATGGAGGACCGCCGTGATCGCCTTTTCCTGATCCGGATACTTTTCAGCAAGAGCCTTTTGTGTCTCTTCGTAGATCGCGCCGGTCTGCCGTGCTCGGTCCTCCTTGAGCATGGCCGTATTAGCAAGCGCGCGGATCTTTTCCGCTGCGATCGCCCGGATGTCGGTGACAAGGGCCCCGTTCTTCTCTTTTTCCTGCGCCGCTCGCTTGGGACACCCGCACTCCTTTGCCAGCTCCTGCTGGAGTGCGCAAATCTGCTTGATGTAACCGTGTGCAAACGAAAGCGCATCAAGCATGTCCTGCTCGGAGATCTCCACGGCCTCACCTTCGACCATGACGATGGAATCATCGGTCCCGGCCACCGTCACATCCATATCGCTCTGGGTCAGCTGAGAGTAGGTCGGGTTGATCACCATCTGGCCGCCAATCCTGCCGACGCGGACTTCCGCGATCGGGCCGGCGAACGGGATATCGGAGAGCATCAGCGCCGCAGAGGCAGCGACGGCTCCCAACACATCCCCGTCGTGCTCCTGATCAGAGGAATAGACTGTGACGATGACCTGTGTTTCGCACTGGAACCACTCCGGAAACATGGGGCGGATCGGGCGGTCGATCAATCGTGCCGAGAGAACCTCTTTCTCCGTCGGGCGCGCCTCCCGCTTGAGGAATCCGCCGGGGATCTTGCCGGCCGAGGCATACTTTTCACGGTATTCCACCTGGAGCGGGAAGTAGTCGAGTCCCTCTTTCGGGTCTTTCGCAGCAACGACCGTGGCGAGCACCATGGTATCGCCGTAGCGAGCCATGACGGCGCCGTTTGCCTGCTTTGCAAACCTCCCCGTCTCCAACGAGAAGGTCTTCCCGCCAAGATCAATTTCTTTCGTTATTTTCATTCGGTTCCACTACTTTCTTATCTGGAGTTGTGTGATGATTTTCCGGTACCGCTCGATCTCCTTCTCCTGAAGGTAATCAAGCAGCCGGCGCCGTTTGCCGACCATTTTGAGGAGGCCCACCCGCGAGTGATGGTCCTTCTTGAACTTCTCGAAGTGGGGTGCAAGATCATTGATGCGAGCCGTCAGAAGCGCTATCTGCACTTCCGGCGTTCCCGTATCCTTCGGGTCTTTTCCGTATTTCTTGATGATCTCCGCCTTGATTTCCCTGGTCATTGCCATGCTGGTACTCCTTTGTGCTTCATCGTTTATTGGACTTGAATATCCTGTTTCCTCTGTTCGGCGAGGACACGGAGGGCAACTTCCCGGTCCTGCCCAAGTTGCCGCACCAGCTCTTCCACGCTCGCAAATCGCTGTTCATCGCGCAACCGGCGGAGAAACGTCACGGTAACCGTTTCGCCGTACAGTTCTCCTGAAAAATCAAACAGATGCACTTCCAGCGTTTCCGCCACGCCGGGCGTGACGGTGGGTCGCACACCGATGTTCATCATGCCGTGCCACCTGCGGCCGCGAGTTTCTGCGGCGACCACATACACACCACGTGCCGGGACAATTTTCCGCAGAGAGTCCGGCGAAATGTTTGCTGTGGGAAAACCGATCGTCTTTCCACGGCCATCTCCCCGAACCACTCTTCCACTGAGCCGGTAGGGATACCCCAGCATCCTTTCGGCGCGGAGGAGATCCCCCGACGCCAGTGCGCGACGGATGCGCGTACTGCTCACTGTCTCCCCGTCCACTGTGTACGGATGCACCGCGAAGACGGAGAAATCAAACTCCTGTCCCATTTTCACCAGCTCTCCAATCCCTGCTTCCCGGTCGCGACCGAACATATGGTCGTACCCGACGACGACCTCGCTGACTCCGACCCCGTTCACCACATACCGTCGGTAGAACTCATGAGAGCGGAGCCGGGAGAATTCCAGCGTAAACGGTATGGAAAAGAGGAGGTCAACCTTCAGCTTCTCGAACAGGGCAATTCTCTCTTCCATCGTCGAGAGCAGCCTCACTTCCCCCCCTTTTTGTGAGGCGACAATTTCCTTGGGGTGGGGATCGAAGGTGATCACGACGCTTCGTCCCTCGCGCATCCGGGCCCGGTTGACCACCTCCCTGATGATCTCCTGATGCGCACGGTGAACGCCGTCGAACGTCCCAACGGTGGCCACGGAGTTTTTGTCCCGGGCAACGTCCGGGAGATCGCGAACGATTTTCATACCGCTCCGCGCGTCCGGTTACGGTACCTGACCAGATCTTCGATCGTGAGCGCATCGGCCACGCGATAGGGCCCTATTCTCGTTCTGCGAAGTGCGCTGAGGTATGCGCCGCAGCCGAGCCGTTGCCCCACGTCTTCCGCGAGGGCCCGGATATAGGTACCCTTGGAGCAGACGACCGTGAAGGCGACGGCAGGCATCACGATCGTGACCGACGCAATCGAGGCGATATACACTTCCCGCGGTGGTCGGGCTACCTCTTTCCCCTTTCGCGCATACTCAT
>DAIUKN010000301.1:0-4520 GCA_036848195.1 Bacteroidota bacterium | reverse complement strand
CAGCGGGATCAGCTTTTCCGGAAACTGGTACGGACCATAGTTGTTCGAGCAGCGCGTTATGATGACGGGAAGCCCGAAAGTATGCTGGTACGCCAGCGCGAGGAGATCCGAGCCGGCCTTGCTTGCCGAATAGGGACTGTTCGGATGCAGAGGGGTCGACTCGGTGAATCTCCCCGACTGCCCCAGGGACCCGTAGACCTCATCCGTAGAAACATGAAGGAACCGCTGGACACCGGCTGCTTTCGCGATATCCAGCAAGACCTGGGTTCCAACAACGTTCGTCTCGACAAAGACGGCGGCGCCCGCAATGCTCCGGTCCACATGCGATTCCGCTGCAAAATGAACCACCGTGTCGACTGCAAATTTCCGGAATTTCTCCCCCACTGTCGCGCTGTCGCATATATCCCCTTTCACAAACGTGTACCTGGGATTTTCCGCGATGTCGACAAGGTTTTCCAGGTTGCCGGCGTACGTCAATTTGTCAAAATTGACAATGCGTACGGCGGGGTGGGCTTTCAAGAGGTAGCGGATGAAATTGCTGCCGATAAAACCCGCTCCGCCCGTGACAAGGAGATTCTTCATATGATCAGTCGATCAGGAAAATGGTCTTCGGGTCCCGCTCGTGCCGGATTTCGTCAACCTTCTCCTTCTTCCCGGGCCCGGCGAACAGCCTGTTCGGGAGGTTGACCACCATCCCCAACTTGCCGCCAACATTCTTGTACGCATGAACCACACCGGCAGGAATAATCAGGGTTCGCGGAGCATCTTCGCCGGCGTAAACGACTTGCCTGGTCATGAACGTCGGGGAATCTTTGCGGTTATCCCAGAGGTAGATCTTGAAATTCGACGGGCCGATAAACGCGAAGTGATCGGCCTGGTCGATATGCTCGTGCGGTCCACGGGCGATGCCGGGCTGGGTCATCGAGATGTACCCCATCACCGGCCGGTACTGCGGATCCAATTCATCCTCCCGGAATAGCTCCGTTAACCAGCCACGTTCGTCGACCCACTTGACAAGGTCCTTGGTGACTACATCCTTGATACTACCGTTCGTAAACATAATGCGTCTCCGCCTCGAGAGCTTGTGACTGTTCACAGAAATATGCTTAACGGGCTGCAATGGCCCAACCTGACCGGGAGGGAGATGTCTGACAAAGATGGATAATCTGTAGCAACGAGGAGGGTGAGGGCCCTTTCAAAAAAGCATTGTAAACTAGGAATTTCCGAAAGGAAAGTCAACGGAAGGGGTCATTTCCAGCCAATCCGGGCTGAATTGGAGAGATTTTACGCCTCCGCCGCCAAGGTAATAGCTTCAACGTGGCGCATAATGATATGGAACCCTTTCAGGATACAAAGCCAATGGGGCCAATCATTTACTCCCCGAAACCGATTTTCTTCAGATCGGCGAGTGTGACCAGCCTGAGAGCAAAAAAGGCCGCACTCATCACGCAAAGGCAAATCGCAAGCTGCAGCCAGAATGGTCCTGGGAGGAGGGAGAATTCATGCAACGCGCAAACGAGAAGAGCGACGAGAGCAGCTTTTCCCGTTATCACGAGAAATGAGCGTTTCCCGATGAAATCGCGTATGATCCAGATGCTCACGAGGGCCACCGCCACCTCAGTCACCAATGTGGTTATCGCCGCACCAATTTCCAGGTAGACCGGGATAAGGATGTAGTTCAGAAGGATGTTCACTATGGTGATCAGGAAAATCAAAACGTTCGCTCTCCCCTGCCTGCCACTTGCTGCCACCAAGGTCCCATAGACCCAGGTCATCCCAACGGGGATCATAGAGAGAGTGACAATGCCGACGGCTGGTGCGGCCGCCTCAAACGGTGTCCCGTAAAAAAGGAGTGTAAACTCCCTTCGGAACAGTGACATCGGCACAGCAATGATCACGGAAACGACCAGCACGATCCTGGTCGCCTTGAGGAGCAGCTCCCTGATCCAGGGCCTTTCATCGAGGTTCCTGGCAAAAACCGGGTAGAGCGGGGCAAGCACCAGCGACGGGAAGAGCATGTACGATTCGACGAGCCGGTATCCGGCGTTGTAGTAACCAACCAGGTCCTGTCGCCCGGTCAGAAGTCCGATCATTAATGTCCCGGCCCTGAAATAGACAATCATGAAGAAGCTCATCAGCGCAAAGGGGAGCGCAGGCTTCAGAACGCTGTCCACAAGATACCGCCAGTCGATCTTCCACTGGGGCATCCCGGCCTGCCGGGCGACAAGGACCAGGGTCGCGGCAGCGGCAAGAGTGTACGCCACCGCATATCCCTGAGCCATCGACCAGGCCGTCCTCCCCATCGAGAGCGCAATCCCGCAGAGAATGATCACCAGGATCTTCTCGAGGAAAATCGACTGAGCCTCATACTTCATCACTTCAAAAGACCGGAGAACAAAACGGAAGTGTACCATCAACGTGTTGAAGGTGCTGAAGATGAGGGCAGCGACAATCAATCCGCGCGTCGTGGCCGATGTGTCCACAACATAGCTGCTGCCAATCGCCACTACCGCGACGACAATGCAAGAGAGGAGCTTGAGGAAACTGGAATGGGAGAAGAAGGTGGTGAAATCTGCCCTCCCTGAGGAAAGCTGGCGGACAGAAAACATATCGATCCCCCCTTCGAACACCACGGCGATGACCGACACATAGGAGATCGCGAACATGAAGCGGCCAAATTCCGTCGGTCCGAGCAGGCGTGTTGAGACAAGAAGGAAGAGGAACCAGAGCGGCTTGACCGCGATGTTCGCGGCCGCGAGCCACCGGATATTCTGTATAACCGTCTGCCTTCGCTGCATATCACCCCGAACGGTACGCGCATCGCGGCGATGCGCCGCCTTTCACCGGGCTCCCGCTATTCATTAACAAGTACCCTGCACCGAACGCCCCCGCTACCGAAGGAACACGCGCGGGACGCGCTGCGTGATGAGACAGGTGATTTCATACGGGATCGTTCCGATTTTCGATCCGATATCCCACGCCGTGATTTCTTCGTCCCCGTCCTTTCCCATAAGTGTAACGACATCCCCTTCAGCAACGTCCTCGGCGTCGCCGACATCGATCATCAGCTGGTCCATGCAAATCGTCCCAACCACGGGATAACGCCTTCCACGGATGAGCGCCTCCGCCCGGCCTGTGAGGAGGCGCGGATAGCCATCGGCATAGCCGGCCGCACTGTCGCAATGCGTGTTCGGGATCGGGCGACGTAACGCCGCCCATAGGAGACACTTGTTCCCGGCTCCACACTCTTGACAAAAGCCACCCGCGACACCAGTCCCATGACCGGGCGCACCGGGAACCGTTCCGCCATTCCATGTGCCGGCGGGTAGCCGTACAGCATGATCCCAGGACGCACCATATCGAAATGCGAATCGGGATGCGCGATAATCGCTCCGCTGTTTGCCATATGTTTCATCGGCAGCTCGATGCCCCTCCGGTGCAATTCTTGACAGAAGCGGCCAAATCTATCGACCTGCAATCCTGCAAAGCCTGTGTCGGGATCTTCCGAGGTTGCGAAATGACTGTACACCCCGGCCAGCCCGATAGCGGAAAAGCGGGCAATTCTTTCCACCTCGTCGGCAGCCCGCTCGTGAGGGAATCCCAATCGCCCCATCCCCGTATCGATCTTCACATGGACATTCACTTTCTTCCCGGCCCGGGACGCGGCATCCTGCAGCACATTCGCCCCCTCCAGGGTGGCCACCGTGACGTCGATTTCCTGATCAATCGCCGCCTCAACCTGGCCGGCAGGCGCAACCTCGAACACGAGTATGGGGTGCGTCACCCCGCCCATCCGGAGCTCCATTGCTTCGTGGATGCGCGCCACGCCCAGATAATCTACTCCCCACCGGACTGCTTCAGAAGCCACGCGGCGGGCGCCATGCCCGTATGCATTGGCCTTGACGACGGCAAGGATCTTTACGGAGGAACCGACATACGACCGGACTGCGTCGAGGTTATGGCGGAATGCGGCGAGATCGATGAGCGCGCGTGTTGCGGACGGAAATGAGGTTGTGGTGTCCATGCAGAAGCAATATCGTAACAGACGTTGTGAATATCAAATGGGAAACGACAGAGCGGGGCCGACCGGACATTGAATTGATTCTTCCAACCCTAATCCGTAGTTTGAATAAATTCTTTCCGAACACTCCGGAGATCCTCATGAGGAGACTGCTCCTTTCCGTCATATGCGTCATACTGTGTCTGTCTGCCGTTGCCCAGAAGCGCCCCTTTGCCATAGCCGACCTTTACCGGATACGCGACGTCCAGGACCCGCGGTTCTCGCCGGACGGCAAGCGGATCGCCTTCGTGGTCGGAGAGTCAAATCTAGTAGAAGGCACGACCAACTCCGAGATCTACCTTATGGACGCCGACGGCTCCAACCAGAGAAGGCTGACGAACAGTCCGGAACCGGACAATCATCCCCGCTGGTCTCCAGACGGGAGAACACTTCTCTTTGTCTCCACGCGAAAAGGTGGCCCGCAAGTCTGGCTCCTCCCTCTCGATGGTGGTGAGCCGCA
>DAIUKN010000300.1:0-4525 GCA_036848195.1 Bacteroidota bacterium | reverse complement strand
AATGATCAGATCCCAGCCGATGATCCAGGCCACCAGCTCCCCGAGGGTCGCATAGGAGTAGGTATACGCGCTGCCGGAGATCGGCACCAAGGACGCGAACTCGGCGTAGCAGAGTCCACAGAAGGCGCAGGCAACTGCGGTCAAGAGAAACGAGAGAATAATTGCCGGACCGGCTCCCGGCCTGAGCGCATCACCAGCCACGGCAGTTCCGATGGTGGCAAAGATGCCGGCCCCTATGATGGCCCCGATCCCTAGCATGACCACATCGAACGCACCGAGGGAGCGCTTCAACTGATGCTCTGGGGCCTCGACATCCTTCAGGATGGCATCCAGGTCCTTGGTTCGAAAAAGTTGTTGTAGCATTCGATAATCCGCGATCTGCTGGTGGATGTTCGTGTTCAGCGGTCTGATCCGCCTATTTCGTTTTCGTTCGTCGCTCCATCAAAAGCAGACAGTTCCCGATCGGCCGCTCGCCCGCCGAATCCGATGGAGAATTCACGATCCTGCCCTCCACCACCATCGTTGTCGAGCCACCTCCATCCAGGTTGAGGCCCTGGTAAACGCCAAGCGAGATCATCAGGTCGGCGAATTCCGGCAGCGACATCCCCACGCTCGACTCCTGTCGCCCGTCCACCGTCACGAAGTAGATCAATGAGCTATCACGGGAAAACCCTACGCCCGTGCGCGGATGCCGTCTTGAAGAGAACTCCGTTCCCGCGCCTTCCAGATACTCTGGCATCCCCGCAATGTTCTTCCCGTCGAGAACAATCCTCGGGATGCCTCCCACAAGCGATCGGAGACGGGATCGCAAGGGAAGGAAGCCCAGATAAACTTTAAGGGTATCCCCCGCTTGGATGCGGAGAGAATCCAACAATCCTTGCCGTCGATGTGTCGAGAGAACCATGCCATTCCACGGGATCGCCGTTCCACCCCCAGACGTCCGGCTGCCGGTTACTACAGCAAGCAAGGTATCCTGGCGATCACCCGCATGGACAAGGAGAAGCTCGACCACGCCTCGCCCCAATGAATCCACCGGGGTTGTCTGTCCGGCAAACGAATTGAAGAGCACGAACTCGGTCCGGGCGCGAACAACGTTGACCCCTCCCACGGGAGTCATCTTTCCACCGGGCCAGAAGATCTTGCCGTCGAACACGAAATGTTCAAGAAGGGGGTGCCCGTCCAGCGTGAACGCTATCTGCGACCGGAGACCCCGGTAATCCCCCGCTGCTGTAAGCCGGGGTATCAGGGCCCGGGCAATGACGCCGCCGACAACTTGATTGTTGACGGTCTCGCCGGTCTTGGTGTCAAAAAAATCCGCGTTCAGCCCTGCAACAACCCTTGCCAACGAATCGCTTTTGCGCGCCGCAATGCCGCTTGTCGTTTCCCGTCCGTGTATCCGATCGAACGCCCGTGCGCTTTCAATCGTCAATTCTTTCCGGCGGCGGTCAATCTCAAGGACATGGATCTGCCACGGCCCGTTGCTCCGCCGCAGAATACGGTGGATCACGCCGGGACGGACCGTGCGAACTGTAACGGAATCTGGCTCCTCCGCTTTCAGCTCACAAGCCGTGCACCAGGCAAGCAAAACGAGGGTGAGGATCTGAATACTGCGGGGAAGGGAAATGGCCGGCCTCTCGTGGTCAGGTAAACCGGTACTTCCGATACGTCACGATGCTCTCCATCAAGACCACTTTCAGGAATCCCGCAACGGGGACAGCCAGCAACATGCCGAGAATGCCGAAGAGATGACCGCCTGTAAGGATGGCAAGCGCCACGAGCATGGGATGAAGGTCAACACTCTTGCCGACTGCCAGGGGCTGGACGACGAAATCGTCGATCAACTTCAGGCCAACGAACGCCACGGCGACCCAGATCCCTTCTATGACGTCGCCCGTTTCCAGAACAGCCGCCACAGCCCCGAGCAGCATGCCAGCAATTGGACCAACGAATGGAATCAAGTTCGCGAGGCCCGCAAAGATACCGATGAAAAGGAAATACTTCACGCCAAGCACCCATAGCGCCACCGTTGCAAGCAGACCGAAGACCAACGCATCGATGAACTGCCCCCTGAGATAGTTTCCGAGCTGAAGGTCCATCTTGTACAACAGATCAAGCGAAAACTCGAAATACCGATTAGGAACAAGTCCGATGAGCGCCTTCTTCATATCCCGGCCCTCCTTGAGCAGGAAGAACATGACGAAGGGGATCATCACGATCTTGACGATGAGCGACAGGGAATCCTGAAGGAGGAAATCGATCGCCTTTTGGCTGACGTAGCCCCTGAATTCCTGAATCATCTGTATCAGGTTCAATTCACCGATTCCGATCGGTCTGAGCTTTTGGGCTATGGTCTCCTGCAGCTTGCCAATCGATCGTGTGGCTTGCTCGGAGGCTGAGCCGGACTGCAATGCCTGAACCTGGTCCAGAAACGCAGGGATGAGGAACACAACCACAAGGGCGAGGATACAGACAAAGGCAAGGAAGATGATGACGGTCGCTAGAGTTCTCGATAATCCCGCTCGCTCGAGGGCAGTTGCCAGCGGGTCAAAGATGTATGCCAGCAGCAGGGAAATGATAACGACCTCGGCCACACCACCAAGCACGAGTATCGTCGACACGGCCGCGACGATCATCAGGAGGACAATGAGATCGGTCATCCCTCGGGATGTTCTGGTGGGCATGGGCTATTCCTGACTGGACCCGACGCGCTGGCGCTTTTTCAGCTTCTCCACCTCTTCCGCGAGTGCCATCGCCTGCTCGTTGGTTTTCCGCAGTCGCGCGCCGATAATGCGGGCCACGCGGAGAACTATTTTCACGCCGAGCCGCGGGTCCCGCTCAATGAGGCCGAAAAGGTCGGGCTGAAAAAATCCGAAAACGCTGCAGTGGGTCTTGGCCCGGGCCGTAGCCGAACGGGGAGATTCATCAAGAAGCCCTACTTCACCGAAAAAGTCGCCATTGTGAAGCTCCGAAACGACGATCTCTGAAGGCTCCAGAAGGATGGCAACTTCCCCGGACTGAATGATGTACATTCCGAGCGCCGGTTCGTCCTGGCGAAAGATCGGCTCGCCGGCGTCATAGTCACGCCGATGAATGATTCGCTCCACCGCAGCAAGGTCCCGCTTGCTCAGGTCCTCAAAGATCGGAACCTTTGCAAGGATCGCGGCGATCTCATCACCGGATTTGTCTTTTTGGGTTCGGTACCCGAAGGCACGGGCCCAGGGGGTCGTCATACCATGTCTCTGGATATGTGAGCGGATACCCCTAATATACGCCAATTCTGTGAAGAATCAATGATTGCCGCCACCTTGATTATTCGCCTTTTGCTGATTAGTATGTCCAGAGTTTTCCCTTCCACCACCAACCAGGGAGTCGGGGCTCATGCCACATAGCATCAGGGACATCATTCGGATCGCCCTCCTTTCCTCGCTTGCCGTCTCTGTGAGCCTGGGTCAGGAGACAGTCAAGGAGCCTTCCACGGGCAAGGCGTTTCCCACAGAAGTGAAATTCAGCCAGGGAGGAACTGACTACTCGCTCAAACTGACCGGCGTAGCAGTCCGGAAGAAATTCGTCTTCAAGGTCTATGGCATCGGCCATTATATGCAAGATCCCGCGAAGGCCGGAAAGGACGAGGCATTCAAGAACATCCTCGCCGATGGGAAAGCAAAACAGTTGACGATGGATTTCGCTCGCACCGTCAGTCCGACACAGGTAAAGGATGCCTATCGTGATGGCTTCAAGGAAAACGCCACCGCGGAAGAACTCAAGACGATTCAGCCAATCGTTGATCAGTTTCTCGCATACTTCACGAACGATGTCAAAGAGAACGACACGTTTACGCTCCGCTGGATCCCGGGTGGAACGATCGTGGCAATTATCCGCGGCGAGGAGAAACCCGCCATCACGAACGGAACTTTCGCACGGGTGCTCTGGACAATTTGGTTTGGAAAGGATTCGATCGTAGATCGGGAGGATCTGATCGAGAGGATTACTGCGAAGGACTAGTGCGTCAGCGCCCGGATTGTCGATGCCGGATCGTCCGTCAGGACCGCGTCACATCCGAGCTTTTTATAGAACCAGAGCCGAGCGTTCGGCCGCGGGTCGAGAGGACAGACAATTTGCCCACGCGCGTGGGCCTGCCGGACGTACCACGGATTAAGAAAGAGGACCGGCCACAGCGGACCGAGCAGGTCAGGTCCCCGTCGGGGGAGAGGGGAAAAGCTGATCTGACCAATCGGAATATCCGCTTCAACACTCCTGAAGGCCCGAAGATGCTTTCTCCGGAACGCTATGACCACAGTCCGCTGCCGAACTCCGAGCCGGCGCAGCGCATGCGCAAGGCTTCTGCAAACACGTTCTTCCCGAAAGCGGGCGGACTTTAGCTCAAGGGCGAGATACACCCCCGGCTCCAGTATCCCGCAAACCTCTTCGAGCGTGGGTATCCCTTCCCCCTTGAAGCCCGGCCACTCTCCGTCCGTCCGCAAGTGTTGCGTCTCAGCATAGGTAAGATCCGCAATTCGACCCGAGC
>DAIUKN010000299.1:0-4531 GCA_036848195.1 Bacteroidota bacterium | reverse complement strand
GCAGGAGTACCTGGTGAATGAAATCCAGGAGGTCTACCGGCTCCAGGGCGTGAAGATCAACGACAAGCATATCGAAGTGATCGTCCGCCAGATGATGCAGAAGCTGCGGATCGTGGATTCGGGCGATACG
The DNA here is from genome assembly GCA_036848195.1 of Bacteroidota bacterium. Classification (GTDB taxonomy): domain Bacteria; phylum Bacteroidota; class Ignavibacteria; order UBA10030; family UBA6906; genus DAIUKN01. The sequence goes on along the minus strand of DAIUKN010000299.1, from coordinate 4,401 downwards.
AAGTTCCTCGAGGGAGACTACATTGACAAGCTGAAGTTCGAAGAGGAAAACGAGTTCCTCCGGGACAAGGTTGTCATTGTCAACAAGGGTGACTCGAAGCTCAAGAACGGCCAGATCGCCTCCAAGAAGAAGGTTCGTGAGGCGAACGGCGATCTCCGGAAGAAGGGGAAGAAGGTGATGGAGTACAAGGATGCGGAGCCGGCCACGTCTGAGCCCGTTCTCCTCGGCATCACCTCGGCTGCACTCTCCACCGACAGCTGGATTTCCGCGGCGTCGTTCCAGGAGACGACGAAGGTTCTGACGGACGCGGCAATCGAAGGGAAGCTGGACCTGCTGCTCGGCTTGAAGGAGAACGTCATCATGGGTCACCTGATTCCCGCCGGCACCGGCCTGAAACACTTCAGGGATATCGTGCCGGTGATGGAGGGGGTGGGTGAGGAGGTCGAGCCGGCTGCTCCCGCCGGCGGCAACGGGTCGGGGAAAAAGGCCAAAACCAAAGAAAATGTGGCGAGTTCTTGACATTCCCGGTGGATTTTTGTACCTTGAAAAGCTGTCTTTCATTGGACCGAATTGCAATAAAGGAAGGTGGTAGAGTCCGTGCCGACCATTAACCAGCTGGTGCGCAAGAGCAGGCGTGCGGTCACGTTCAAGAGCAAAGCTCCGGCCATGGGGGGGAACCCCCAGAAACGGGGTGTTTGTACGAGGGTCTACACCACAACGCCGAAAAAACCGAATTCCGCACTCCGAAAGGTGGCCCGTGTTCGTCTGACCAACGGCATCGAGGTGACGGCCTACATCCCTGGGGAAGGGCACAACCTGCAGGAACACTCGATCGTCATGATCCGCGGGGGGAGGGTAAAGGATCTTCCCGGCGTCCGGTACCATATTATTCGTGGGACCCTCGACACTGCCGGTGTTGCGGAGCGCAAACAGGGGCGCTCGAAATACGGCGCAAAAAAGGTTAAGAAATAACAGGGAACAGGCAGGCTTCGTACCGTGAGAAAAAAGAGATCATTTACGCGGCAAAGAGTTGCGGACCCGAGGCATAACGACGTCCTCGTCTCGCAGTTCATCAATAATATCATGAAGCAGGGGAAGAAGCACCTTGCCCGGGCCATTTTGTACGACGCCTTCTCGATCATCGAGGAGCGCACCAAGTCGACAGGCGTGGATGTTTTCCGGAAAGCGGTCAGCAACACCCGTCCGGTGCTCGAAGTAAAGGCCAGGCGCGTCGGCGGCGCGACATACCAGGTCCCCACCGAAGTCCGGTCGGCGCGCAGCACGGCGCTTGCCATACGGTGGCTGATCAACTATGCCAGCGATCGGAAAGACCGGTCGATGTCCCTGAAGCTTGCCGCAGAGTTTATCGCCGCCTCGAACGGCGAAGGGAATGCCATTAAGAAGAAAGAGGACACGCACAAAATGGCCGAAGCCAACAAGGCCTTCGCCCATTTCAAGTGGTGATGGAAGAGAAGAATGCCCAGACAGTACCCGCTCGAACGAACACGGAACATCGGCATCAGCGCGCACATCGACGCCGGCAAAACGACCACGACGGAGCGCATCCTGTTCTACACAGGACGTCTCCACAGGATGGGAGAAGTGCACGACGGCGCGGCGACGATGGACTGGATGGAACAGGAGAAGGAACGCGGCATAACGCTTACCTCCGCTGCGACGACCTGTTTCTGGAACAACCACCGGATCAATATCATCGATACACCCGGCCACGTTGACTTCACCGTCGAAGTCGAGCGGTCGCTCCGTGTGCTTGATGGCGCCGTCGCGCTCTTCTGCTCGGTCGGAGGCGTGGAACCCCAGTCGGAAACGGTCTGGCGCCAGATGGACAAGTACGGTGTCCCGCGCGTCGCGTTTGTCAACAAGATGGACCGCGTCGGCGCGGACTTCATGAATGTCATCCGGATGATGAAGGACCGGCTCGGCACCAACGCTGTGCCGATCCAGCTTCCGGTCGGCGAAGGAGACCTGTTCACGGGGATCATCGATCTCGTGACCATGAAAGCGCACATGTACCGGGAGTCGACTCTCGGCGTTGAATGGGATGAGATTGATATTCCGCACGACATGCAGGCCCTGTCGGCGCAATACCGCACCAAGATGCTCGAGGCGGTGTCCGATGAAGACGACACGCTCCTCGAGAAGTATCTGGAAGGCAAGGAGATTACGCCGAAGGAAGTCATGGCGGTCCTTCGCCGGGCGTGCCTGAAAGTGAGCATCATCCCGGTTCTCTGCGGCTCGTCCTTCAAGAACAAGGGCGTGCAGATGCTGCTCGACGCCGTCATCAACTACCTGCCGTCGCCCCTCGATATGAACGAGGGAAAGGTGATCGGGCATCACCAGAATATGACCGACAAGGTTGAACGGAAGGTGTCTGACGCGGAGAAATTCTCGGCACTGGCGTTCAAGATCATGACGGACCCGTATGTCGGAAAACTGACCTATTTCCGTGTCTACTCCGGCACGCTGAAATCGGGCTCCTATGTCTACAACCCCGTGTCCGATAGAAAGGAGCGGATCAGCCGCGTGCTGCGCATGCACGCCAACACGCGCGAGGATGTCGACGAGGCCTTTTCGGGCGACATCGTGGCTGCCGTCGGCTTGAAGGGGACCCGGACCGGCGATACGCTGTGCGATGAAGACGATCCGATTATCCTGGAGAAGATGACCTTCCCTGATCCGGTGATTCACGTTGCCATTGAGGCGAAGACCAAGGCCGATCAGGAGAAGATGGCCGAAGCGCTGGCCAAGCTCTCCGAGGAAGACCCCACGCTCCGCGTCCACACGGACGAGGAGACCGGGCAGAACATCATCAGCGGCATGGGCGAGTTGCACCTGGAAATCATTATCGACCGGATGAAGCGGGAATTCAAGGTCGAAGCCAACATCGGCAAGCCGCAGGTGGCGTACAAGGAAACGATCAGGAAGAAAGTTCAGGCCGAAGGGAGGTTCGTCCGCCAGTCCGGGGGCCGCGGCCAGTACGGCCACGTCTGGATCGAGCTGGAGCCGAACGAGAAGGGGAAGGGCTTCGAGTTCGAAAACGCCATCGTCGGCGGCGTCATCCCGAAAGAATACATCAGGCCGGTGGAGCAGGGAATCGTCGAGGCGATGCGTAACGGCGTTCTGGCGGGCTATCCGGTCGAAGACGTGAAGGTGAAGCTCTTCGACGGCTCCTTCCACGACGTCGATTCATCCGAAATGGCCTTCAAGATCGCCGGGTCGATGGCGTTCAAGGAAGGCGCCAGGAAGGCAAACCCGGCAATCCTCGAACCGATTATGGCCGTCGAGGTTGTCACGCCCGAGGAGTATATGGGCGATGTGATCGGCGATCTGAATTCCCGCCGCGGCAAGATTGAAGGAATGACCCCGCGCAAGGATGCGCAGGTCATCAAGGCGAGGGTGCCCCTCTCGGAGATGTTCGGCTATTCAACAACGCTGCGGTCGATGACCCAGGGGCGCGCGATTTACAGCATGGAGATTTCGCACTACGACGAGACGCCGAAGAGCGTTTCAGAACAGATCATTGAGAAGATCAAGGGGAGGGAAGCGGTCTCCGCGTAACTTCCCGTACACAGTGGTCACCACAGCCCCGTTCATCCAGAGGAGATAATTCACATGGCAAAAGAGAAGTTCACCCGCGACAAGCCACACCTCAACGTTGGCACGATCGGTCACGTCGATCACGGCAAGACCACCCTGACGGCGGCGATCACCATGGTGCTGGCCAAGAAGGGGTTGTCGCAGATCCGGACGTTTGACAGCATCGACAACGCCCCTGAGGAGCGCGAGCGCGGTATCACGATTGCCACCGCTCACGTCGAGTATTCGACCGAGAAGCGGCATTATGCCCACGTCGACTGCCCTGGCCACGCGGATTACATCAAGAACATGATCACGGGTGCCGCGCAGATGGACGGTGCCATTCTCGTGGTTGCAGCGACCGACGGCCCGATGCCGCAGACGCGCGAGCACATCCTGCTCGCCCGCCAGGTGGGCGTGCCGAAAATCGTCGTGTTCATGAACAAAGTGGATGCGGTGGACGATCCGGAACTTCTCGATCTGGTGGAGCTGGAGCTTCGCGATCTGTTGAAGAAATATGAGTTCCCGGGCGATGAGATTCCCATTATTCGCGGGAGCGCACTGAAGGCCATGGAAGCGGCCATCAGACCGGACTCCAAGGGTGACGATCCGGCCTTCAAGTGTATCACCGAGCTGATGAACGCGGTCGACAGCTACTTCCCGATTCCGCAGCGCGCGGTGGACCAGCCGTTCCTGATGCCGGTCGAGGACGTCTTCTCGATCACCGGTCGCGGGACCGTTGGAACCGGCCGCGTTGAGCGCGGGAAGGCGAAGGTTGGCGACGAGGTGGAGGTCATCGGGCTG
>DAIUKN010000298.1:0-4534 GCA_036848195.1 Bacteroidota bacterium | reverse complement strand
CTTGGAGATCCCCGTCACGGTGCTCAACATGAACCCGGGAGCACGCCAAGTGCCGATGGAACTCGAGTACATGATCGATCATCTGCCCAAGCTCGAAGGGAGGTGGCACGCCCGGCTTTTTACGATGGACGGATCTGAAATCCCGGTTCAGGAAGAAGCGGCCGATTCGCTTCTCCTCGCAGATCAATGGCGCAGGAAGATCTGCTTCAACGCCGCATTGCCACACGTCGGAGCATCCTACTACCGCATAGAGATGCACGAAGGTCCGAAGATCTCCGACGCCGCACCGCCAATGGCTGGATATTCTGCTTCTGAGTCGGGGCTTATCACAAGTCTGGATGCCGGCAACGGGCGGGAGGTTCTCGCTGGCGAAGCCCTGAAGGGCTTGCTCGTCGAAGACCTTGCAGACTCCTGGGGGATGGATGAGTGGAGTTACAGAAATGTGCTCGGGACGTTCAGATTTGTCCCGGGATCGTTCGTCGTGCTCGAGCATGGCGCGGTACGAAAAGTCACGGAAGCAGCGTTCGAATGCGGCCGCAGCACGATTGTATGCCGTACTCTCGCCTACACCGGTTTCCGGTTCCTGGAGTTCCGATTCCGTGTCCAATGGAACGAGGATCGCAAGAGACTCAAGCTCTCGATCCCAACGGCGTTTCGATCATCCGATGCATTCTGCGAAGTCCCTGGTGGGGCCATTATCCGGCCGCGGGACGGGCAGGAGCAGGTCCAGGGTCGCTGGTTGGTTCTCAGAGGGACTATCGCCGGGAAACCCACTGCGCTCGGCATCGTCAACAGTGGCCAGTATGGTTTCGATCTCAAAGATGGTGAGGTCCGGCTCTCCGTCCTCCGGAGCGCGTTGTACTGCCACGAGCGGTCGTTCGACCTCGGCGCGCTCCGTCATCACAAACACATGGATCAGAGAGTACACGATTTCCGGGTGATCCTTGTCGCCGGAGACACCATGGATGTTGTGAATTCAGTAGCTGGACTCGCAGACTGGCTCAGTGCTCCTCCGTATGTTCTTGCCCATTACCCGATCGGCGATGAGACCCCCGGTCAAAGGGAATTCATGAGTTTGGAACCAGGGAATATCAGACTCATCGCATGCAAGAGGTCGTGGGACGCGAATGCGCTGATCATGCGATTCCAGGAGGTCACCGGAGAGGAGACGCGAGGAATCGTGCGCCTTGTTAATCCCTCAGTGTTGGTCCGGCTCACATTCAGACCATACGAGATCAAAACAATCCGGTTCGAGCGAGATGGGACCTGGAGTGAAGTAGCGATGATTGAAGAGGACGCGGTAAGCCCGGGCAGAGGAGGAGAGTGATCGTTCCAGGAGCAGCTGATGTGCGCGATCGCGTATGAACGCATCCACCAGGAGAAACCTCTTCGGTCACTCCCTGCAACCTCCTGACGCAAGAACTCTTGAGAGCGTGTCCGACTGTAAGGGCAGACCGACCTGGAGCCCGGAACCAAGAAGAATGTTGGGTCAGCTCCCTACAGAAGTGGCGTTTTTCCCGGGACGGCGATCTCGAGCGGCGGCAACGAACTCCACTCGAACTGGGGTGGAGTGAGATCAAGCTTTGATACATTCATAAGCCAATCCCAACTTACCGTCCGACCCGTGTAGGCACTGATCCGGCCCATGATGGCTGTGAGTGTGCTTTCGGCAACCTGCCTCCCCTCGTTGAGGGGCTTGCCGGACTTGATGCTCGCGATCAGATCAACATGCTCCTGAACGTACGGGTTTGGGCCGGCCTTTTCGAATTTGTATGCTTTTGCACCCTTGATATAGCCGTCAGCTCCGTCAGTGTACGACAGACCCTTCGTGCCAACGACCCGCTCGGATACGTTGTCCATTGCACCGGCGGTCTGGCGGCACATGCTCATGACCCTGGCTCCATTGGGGTATTCATATTCCACGGAGAAATGGTCGTAAACGTTTCCGAACATCGGGTCGGTACGGGCTGCACGGCCACCCATGCCCGTGCACCTGACGGGGTGGGCTCCCAGAGCCCAGTTCATGACATCAAGATTGTGGACATGCTGCTCAACGATGTGATCACCGCTGCACCAGACTGAGAAAAGCCAGTTCCGGATCTGCCACTCCATATCCGACCATTTCTTGATGATCCGGTCAGCCCAGTTCTGTGCGGCCCTTTCGATCCACAATGCGCCCATGTTCCAGTAACACTGGCCGGCGACGACTTCGCCGATGTCGCCCGCTCCGACGCGGGTCATGATCTCAATGTAGTGTGCCTGGTGACGGCGCTGTGTACCGGCGACGATGGAGAGGCGTTTCTGCATTGCCATTTCCGAACTCGCGATGATCGAGCGTACGCCGGCCGGGTCGACAGCGACCGGCTTTTCCATGAAGATGTGTTTCCCCGCTTCCACTGCGGTCTTGAGATGCAGCGGCCTGAAGAAAGGCGGCGCGCTGAGGATCACCAGATCCACGTCCGCGGCTAGAACCTTCTTATAGGCATCGAAGCCCGTGAAACAGGATTCGGCGTTCACTGCGAGGTTGGCCTCGTTGAGTTTCCCCTTAAGAGTCTTGAGTGAATCTGCCAGCATGTCGGGGAAGAGATCGCCAAGAGTGGTGATGACAACATCGGGCGAGGCCTCAACGCAGTTAATAGCTGCACCCGTCCCACGGCTGCCACAACCGATAACGCCAACGCGGATCTTTTGTTTGTCTGCGGCGTTCAGTATGCCGGTGCCGGAAACCACCGCTGCTAATGAGGTAACGGACACCGTCTTGATAAAATCCCGTCTTGTTATCCCGGATATCGTGCTTTCACGGTTGTCGTTCATGGGTTCTCCCGAAGAATGTTGACCAGAGTGGAGCGGGGTCTTCAATTGATGAAGACCTAGAAATCGTCACATGACCGGTAAGAATCAATGATGGCCATTTCGCCCTCCTTTCCGGGCCGGATCTTTCCGTGCTCCATACAGAGGACGCCCTGGTAGCCCTTGGTGTGAATATGATTGAAAATCGTCCGGTAGTTGAGCTCGCCGGTGCCGGGTTCTTTCCGGCCCGGGGTGTCGCCCACATGGAAAGAGACGATCTGATCCCAGCACGCGTCGATGTTAGGGATAATGTTCCCTTCGGTGATTTGTTGGTGATAGATGTCCATGACGATTCTGCAGCTCGGACTGCCGACTGCGCGGACAATCTCGTAGGACTGGGCCATTCTGGTCAGGAAGAGGCCCGGGTGGTCCTTCGGATTAAGGGGCTCTATCACCATCACAAGACCTGCTGGCTCGCAGATCCCGGCACACCACTTGAGATTCTCGATGACGTTAGCAGTCTGGTAGCCCCAGTCCAGACTTTCGTCATAGCGGCCCGGTACAACGAGAGCCAGTTTCGTGTTTGTCCGGTCGGCTGTTTCGGCGGCCATCTTGAGCTTCCCCTCCAACATGTCGCGCACGGATGTATCCCGGGTCACGAATGACTTCACCGAGAAATCCGCGTATGCGACGAAAGGACCAATGGCCATGTCGAGGCGGGAGGTTTCATTCGCGATGGCCTCCTGTTCGCCGACGGGACGGTTCATAAGGCCGTTGTCGAACATTGCCCGGAACCCCTGGTCAGCCATGAATTTGATCTGGTCGAGAGGATCCTTCCCCGCATTTCCCTCGAACATGCCGATGGGGGGTGCGTACTTGAGCTTGAAACCGGCCGAATCCTTTCCGACAGGCTTCGATTGGCCCCGAAGTTCCAGGAAGGACAACATCAAGCCGGCTCCGCCGAACGATGCGTCCCTGAAAAAGCGGCGGCGCGACTGATGGAGGTTCACGTTTTGCATGTCCATTCTCCTTTCGTATCCGGTTGATGGAGGTGCGCGTAATATCTCACAATGATACTCGTGACTTCGCGTTCAGGGCCGGTGCCTTGTCCGCACTTCCATCTCCTTGAGAAAGGAGATTCCGTTCCGGACAAATTCATTCACGTCCGGACAGACATTGTGGAACATGCCGCGCTCGAAAGCGAAATCCCCGATAGACGAGTTGTATCCCTCCAGTCCGATGTAGCCGTTGAACCGGATAGCCGCAAGTGCTTCGAAGACTTCCTGCCACGGTATCAAGCCCGTTCCTGGCATACCCCGGTCGTTTTCGCAGGCGTGCAGCGCATAGAGGAGTGGACCTATTGCGCGGATGGCCTGACCATACTTGCGCACTTCTGTGACGACGTGGTAGGTATCGAAGAGAACGCGCAGGTTCGTGTGGCCGGCAATGCGTATCAGTCGAAGGAGCTGATCGGGCGTGTTGACGACGTGCGTGCGGAAGTGACTCATCGGCTCCAGTGCGATGACCACGTTGCGGCTTGCGCCATATTCGGCGAGGGCATGGAGTCCTTCGGCCGTCCTCGAAAATTCGTCCGCAGGCGGGCGGCGCTTTTTGACGATTCCGGGATGACCGTACATTCCGCCGCAGTAAGCCTTCGCACCCAGGTCGGCACAGAGATCCACGACGCGTTTATGCCAGGCAAGCCCCAGGGCCCGGTGGGAGGGCTCATCTGCCGATAGGTCGC
>DAIUKN010000297.1:0-4535 GCA_036848195.1 Bacteroidota bacterium | reverse complement strand
CGGCCGGGGACCCAAATACCGCTCAACCGACCGGTTCCCGATGCAGCCGGACATGAGAGCGCCGTCCAACGGATTCATCTGAGCGACATGAACATCATGCGATGTTCGGAGGATTCCTCAGAAAACTTCCGAGTTGTTTTTGATAGTGGTAAGGAGCTCATCGACCTGAGTGAATGCGATTGCCGTATAGGTATCGGCGGCACCATAGTAAATGGCAATTCTCCCGGTCGACGCATCGAACAGATTAGCACAGGGAAAAGCAACGTTCGGCACAAACCCCGTCGTCTCGTACGACTTCTCCGGCGTGAGCAGATAATCACGCGTCCTGTAGAGGACCTTCCCCGGATCATTGATATCCAGTATCGCCGCCCCAAAACTATAGACAAAGCCGTTGCAGGTATATGACACACCATGATAGAACAACAACCAACCTTCCCTTGTTTCTATGGGAATCGGCCCCGCCCCCACTTTGGTCCCCTGCCACCATCCCTGACCGCCGTTCCCCATCACGAATCGGTGATGCCCCCAATGAACCAGGTCGGGACTTTCACTGATATAGATGTTCCCAAATGGCGTGTGGCCGCTGTCGCTCGGACGGCTCAGGAGCAGGTACTTGCCATTGACTTTCCTCGGAAAGAGTACCCCGTTTCTATTGTAGGGCATCAGGGGGTTTGGCAGACGGGTGAAGGTCTTGAAGTCCTTGGTCTTGCCCAGACCGATTGAGGCACCGTGCATATCATCGCACCAGACGATGTAGTAGGTCCCATCAATCTCGACAAATCTCGGGTCGTAGGCATAGCTTGTCGGATTTGGCGTCCCGTTTTCGTCAACCCATTCAATCGGGTCGGGGCCAATGTCCCAGTGCAGGCCGTCGGAACTTCTCCCGAAGAAGAGTGTCGCCCGACCGTTTTTCTGATCGGCCCGGAAAGCCCCCACGAACGCCCCCTCATGCGGGAGAACGGCACTGTTGAAGATGCGCGCTGCTTTCGGGATCGGATTCCACCCAATCAGCGGATTCCCGCTGTATCTCCAGACAACATCGCTGCAGTTCTTCGGCTTCTCTTCCCAGGGAATGTTTCGTAACGCCTCACCGATGATTGTTGTGCTCATTCCGGTCTCCTTTCACAATGGCTTGAGGGACGGCGCAGCCTGAATGCTACGGTACTGACACGAGATAGAGTCCGACCTTCCCGTTGCCGGTCATCCGCCACCGCGAGAGGGTCGCAGGGATCAAGAACGACTCCCCCTTGGCAAATGCCTCCGTCCTCGGTTCGCTACCCTCCTTCCACTGCACGTTGAGGGATCCCTGCGTGATCAGGACAACGGCCGGTCTCCCCCCGGATTCAAACACCGCATCAAAGCCGGGTTCCTTCAGGTACCCGGCGATCTCAAATTCTTCGGCGCCGGTGCGATAGACGACGTCGTCGGTTATCTGCTCCCGATTGATGATTGCATATTCGGCAAAACGGTAGGTCAGGATGTCCAGCAGGGCATCCACATCCTTAAATTTGCTGGTAAGTCCGGCCCTCACCACATTGTCGGAATTTGCCATACACTCGACGATATTCCCCTTAAGATAGGCATGCGGAACACCCGCGTCCGTGAAGATCGCCTGACCGGCCTTGAGATGAACGATATTGAAGAACAAAAACGAGAAGATTCCACCATCGGCTCCATGAAGTTTGTACTGTTCGAGGAAATGCTGCTGCTCGACTGACAAATGTCCGGTCCTGGACAATCGCCCGACGATTCTCACAATGATCGGGAGGAGCTTCTCCTTCTCCGCAGCACGCCTCATGATCGTGCCGTACAAAAGCTTTAGGTTCTCGACAGCATCAGGCTCGCGGGTGGCCGCCAGGACCCTCTTCATGAGATCACTGCCTGCGAGGTCGGACAGTTCAGGGTATTCACGAAGCGTGCCGACTATTTCCATTGCCGGGCGGAACCCGGCAATCGCAATCAACGAATCCAGTGCTATCGCAATTTCCGGTTTGTGATTGGCATCGGGATAATGCGACGGATCGGTCGCGTGCAGTCTCCTGGCTTGCTCCTTGTTCGGGTGAGTCTGAATCGACAGTGCAGTCCCCGCGGAGAGGACTTTCAGGAGAAACGGAAGCTTGTTGTCAAACTTCCGGGCAACATCTTCCCCGAGGATTTCGAGGGGGGCATCCTCAATAGCCTTGTTGAGCGGCGTTATGCGGTCCTCCACGAGAATGTCGGAGGGCGCAGAAGGATGCGCCCCAATCCAGAGTTCCGCATACGGAAGGTCCTGTACGACGGGAGATCCGGTAAAACGCGGGATGAAGGCGTCGTCGTTTCTTGTGCCCCAGTCATAGTGCTGGATCTTGTTGAAGAGCTTGAAGGGCCGTTGGTAGATCCTGTTCATTCTGTGGTCCGGTGAATGAGACACGAGTTGTCTTCAATCTGGATTTCGAATGGTCCGTACGCCAAAGACACCCCCGGCGGTCTTTTCTGGACGCGGTTGGAAGCGGACCGTGATGGTCAGTTTCCCTTCTGTCAGCTCCGGAGGAATCGGATATGTCACATCGAAGAACTCGCCCGGTTTGTTGTCTTGCAGCGTCTGCGTAGCAATCGTCTTGCCGTCGACCAGAATGTCGAATGTTCTTCGGCCTGAGTCGCTCCCCCAGTAGGTGCAGACGAGCGATACCGGCACGTCGGCTAGGACATTCATGTCAAACGAAAACCATCCGCTGTCGCTTGCGGCCCGCCATTTCCTCTCGAATGCCTCGCCTGATTCCGTCCTCTCGCCCTTCATGTGGTGATCGCGTTCCGGCTGCGCCTCCCCCGGCTGGAGAAAATCGAGCGTTTTCGCCTCCAGCGTTCGCATTCTCTCCTCCTCTTCCCTTGACGCAGCCTCACGCTGATCCCACTCATCCGGGGTCAACAGATCCCAATAAACCGAGTACCGTCTCCGATGCATCCGATAGAACGGGTAGAGCGTAACGTCGCCCGGATGTCCGACGCCCGCTGTTCGAAACGCCAGTGTCTCCCCCTCCGCCCGTTTGATCCATTCTTGCACCGGCCTCCCCCCCGTAAGGAAAACCGGTACATAATGACGGCTTTTCGCCCTCGGGTCGGCTTCAGGGCCCAGTTCTCCCGCAAGAACCAGGGGTCCATAGCACACGGCAACTCTGCCGGGGTTATCCGGCATGGGTTCCAGGCGAAGGGACATGGGGATCGTCATCTCAACAATGTCCCCATTTCGCCAGACGCGGTTGACACCCACAAAACTCCCCGGCTTCTTCTCAATGACCTCCGTTTTGCCGTTGACCAGAACCCGGACCCCGTCCCGCGCCCACTCCGGGTAGCGTAGCCGCAAGGTCCATCGGGAGGCGCCTTTGCTGTTCAACGTCAGCCTGATCGTATCGTCTTCGGGATATCGCGTCTCCTGGCGGATGGTCACCCCCTTCTCCTTCCAGGTCAGTTCCGACGGGATGAAGAGAGCAACGAAGAGGCTGTTCGAGTCGTAAAAGTATATTCCGTCACCGTATTTTGCATGATTCTCCATACCTGTCCCGACACAACACCAGAAGTTTTTAAACGGATCGGAATAGACTTTGTACGCGCCCGGCCGGAGGGGGACGTAATAGCAGAACATCCCCGTTTCCGGATTCTGTGAAGCGAGGATGTGATTGTAGAGTGCCCGTTCGTAGTAATCGACATAGCCGGCCGTTGCATGCCATTCGAACAGATGCCTGGTCAACTTCAGCATGTTGTAGGTGTTGCACGTCTCACAGGTGTTCTGACCGAGCCGGAAGTTGAATTTGTCGGGCTGCCCCAGAAACTCGTTGAAACTGTTACCACCGATGACATACGAGTGATGGTGGACCATTCGGTCCCAGAAGAATTCCGCCGCCAAGCTGTCTGTCCGGTCTCCGGTGAGCTCGAAGCGCCGGGCAAGTCCGATGAGTTTCGGAATCTGCGTATTGGCGTGCAGACCCGCGAGTCTGTCTTCGCGGTTCGCCAGCGGACCAAGGACTGCCTGATGATGGAAGCGCCGCGAGAGCGCGAGGAATTTGCCGGCACCGGTGCGCGCGTAAAGCTCTGCCAGTACCTCGTTCATGCCGCCGTGTTCGCAGGCAAGCATGCGCTGAAATTGTTCCTCGCTCAGCTTCGCGGTGATCGCGCTGGCCCAATCGGCCAGCTTCGCCGCAATCGAAAGGGCCTCTGTGTTGTTGCAGTACCGGTGAGCGTCCAGCAAACCGGCAAGAAGTTTGTGGGCTGTATACCAGGGGACCCATCCGCCGTTGAGGTCAAATCCCTGCGATCGAATATCTCCTGCGGCCACCTGCAGAAAGATGGTTTTCCCGTTCGGAATGGCGGCAACATAACCGTTCCCGTTGGCTTTCTGACACAACCCCAGCTCCTTCACGATGGAATCAACCCGTCCACGGAACCGGGAATCTCCCGTCGAGGCGAACATCAGTGCGCACGCCGAGAGATAATGCCCAAGCGAATGGCCTGCAATCCCCTGGGCTTCCCATCCGCCATAGTTCTCTGCTCGAGGCTTGAGT
>DAIUKN010000296.1:0-4540 GCA_036848195.1 Bacteroidota bacterium | reverse complement strand
AAATGCTGCCGATGATCGGCATGGATGTGTGCTGCTTGCTGACACGGATGAACTCCCAGTAGTCTTCCAGCGTCCCGCTGTATCCCTGTTCGTACGCATAGAGCGAGAATGTCCTCGACCGCCCCGCAATCTGCTTGTCCCAGTCCAGCAACTTGTACCGCGGCCGGGGCCAGGAACGCATCTCCTGAAATCTGTCGGAACACGCTGTCTTGAGCACCACCGCCCCGGCATGCTGCTCATCTGCCAGGCGCACCTGGTTCACATCATGACTGGCCGGACCGGAGGCGACCATGACGGGGCTCCGAAGCCGTAACCCCAAAAACGACAGCGCGAGGGGCATACTATTCTCCTTTCACCGCTTACGCCCGGAAAACCCGTTCCGTGATCCGGTATCGTTCCATCGCACGGGCCGAGAGCGCGTAGCAATTGCCGGTCCCTGAAGGTATCGTGATTCGCCCCTTGCTGACAGTGATCAGGGGCTCCACGATGTCATCGACAAACCACCGTGCCGATGATTCAACGTCCGTCGGGAACCGGAAATTCGGCAGTGTTGCGAGATGCAGCGTCTGCACGCCACCGATGCCGAGCTCCGGCATCGTTCCCGCCCAGACCGGGATCCCCGCCGCAGCGCAACAGTCGTGAATGGCTATCGCGTTGGCCAGTCCCCCGACGCGCTGGATCTTGATGTTGACGATCCTGCAGCTCTTCAACCGGATCGCCCGCTTGACGGCCGCCAGATCTTCAGCGCTCTCGTCGAGACAAACCGGAGTCCGGAGTATATCCTGGAGCCGCGCGTGCCCTTCAAGATCGTTTCGCGGAAGAGGCTGCTCGACCATCATCAACCCGAAAGCATCGAGCGAGCCGAGATGCGCGATGTCTTCGATCGTATAGGCGCAATTCGCATCGACCATCAGCGGGATATCACCGAACCTGACGCGGACCTCGGTGAGTGGGTCGATGTCCCAGCCGGGCTGAATCTTGATCTTCACCCGGGTGTAGCCTTCGGCGAGATGCTGTTCGATCGCCCCGATCAGCCCACGCAGATCAGGGTAGATTCCCACCGCCAGACCCGACTCCAGGGGGAGGTTTTTCCCGCCCAGACGATCGTAGAGGGGCTCCCCTGCAGCCTGGGCCTCGAGGTCCCAGAACGCCGTTTCAACTCCGGCGCGCGCGAACGGGCTACTCTTGAGGCTCGCAAGCAGATGATTCACCTCTTCAACTGATCCTGCATGAGCGGCAAAAACTGCAGGAAGAATGCTCTCCGTCAGGACCCTCCACACGGACTCGGGCGTGTCATCGGAATAGAAGGAGCCTGACATCGGCGATGCCTCACCGGTTCCGACCAGCCCCTCTGCGTACACGCGAACGATGATCCCGTCCTTCTCCTTCACTTCTCCGTTGCTGATCCGGAATGGCTCAATCAGCGGAATCCGGACATGGGTCAGGGCAATCCGCTCGACCTTCATCGGTACCGCACCGGGTTGCGGAGAGAGCCAAGGCGTTCGATCGTGCAACGCATGACATCGCCGTCTTTGATCGGCCCGATCCCGGCCGGTGTGCCGGTCGAAATGATGTCGCCCGGGTCGAGGGTGATGTACCGCGTGATGAACTGCAGAGCCGTGGGAATGTCAAAGATCAGATCCCCGGTGTTCGCACGCTGGCGCACTCTTCCGTTTACCCGACATTCCAGATTCAGACGGACAGGAGGCTTGATTTCATCGGCGGTCACAAGCCATGGGCCGAGCGGGCTGAAGGTGTCAAAACTCTTTGAGCGGTACCACGGGTGACGCTCATTGATATCCTTTGTCTGCAGACTTCGAGCGGTCACGTCGTTGCAGATGCAGTACCCGGCAACATAGCGGTATGCGTCCTTCTTTTTCACTTCCGCTGCCTTCCGCCCGATTACCACGGCCAGTTCGGCCTCGTGATCCATCCGTCCGAGACCTCGTGGTATGCGCACCGTTTCATCCGGCCCGATAACTGAAGAGCCCGACTTCTCGAAAATGATCGGCTCTCTGGGGACAGCAAAGCTCCCTTCCTTCGCATGGAGCACATAGTTGAGTCCCATCGCGACAATCTTCCCTGGCCTCAGAATCGGGGCCTTCAGAACGGCATTCCGGTGTACCTGCAGACGCGAAAGAAGCCTCGAAGTCCGGACGAAGCCCAGGACTCGCCTGATATGCTCGAGATCGAGTCCACCACGCTCCAGAAGCTGGTGTAGTGTTGCCGGACTTTCCACCGCGGCACGGCGCTCGGTCAGCGAAAAAATGGCTTCCGCTCTCGTGTAGTTGACCCATCTCCCCTTCTCTTCGACGCCCACACAGTATCCATCAGGCTCTTCGAATTGTGCTATCTTCATAGCGAATTCTCTTCTGGGATGTTACGAATCGAAGCACAGGGTGATGACGGTACAGCCTCTCTTCATCTATTGCCACTCCTCACAACCCCGGAAGGACATGCATGCGCCGGCTACATATCGCGGTCGGGGAAGGTACACATTCACGCCGGAGACGGCTTTTCCCCTGAGCAGAAACGGGGCTCCGATATCCGGCTTCAGGATACGCGTAGTCGTCGGAATGTAGCGGATCGTCAATCCCATCCGCCATTTGTCCGACGTGTTCGCTTCCGACCCGTGGATGAGGTTAGGATGATGAATCGACAGGTCTCCTGCATCAAGAACCACATCAACCGCCCTGGACTCATCCACGAGCTCGTCGCTCATCGCCGAGCCCAGCACGTTGTCGATGTCTTTCCGGGTCTGCACCTTTTCCAGCCGCATCCCCTGCGTCCCAGGGATCACGCGCATGCAACCATTTTCCGGAGTCGAGTCCGTAACGGCAAGCCAGAGTGTAATGACGTCCATCGGCTCGAGGGGCCAGTAACTCCCGTCCTGGTGCCAGAGCACTGCCTGTCCGTCGCGAGGCGGCTTGCAGATGTAGTGGGTGGCGAAAAGTGCAACATCCGGCCCGATGAATTCCGTGGCGATATCCACTAATCGCTCGTCACTGACGAGTCTGATCCAGAACGGGTCTTCCCGTGCCATTTCGGCGTGAAACTGCTCGGGCCGCACACCGGGATGGCGCGTGATCAACCACTCGACGTGAGCCCGCGCTTCGGCGGCAAGTTCGGGGTCAATGGCGTGACGCACGATGACATAGCCGTCCCGTTCAAAATGCCCCTTAAGCCCTCTCAAGTCATTTCGTGGCATTCTCTTGAGATTCATCTCTGTTCACTCCCTCTTTGAATTGAATCCTCACCGTCGCAATGCCGTGCGGCCCTACGTGTAGCGGTACCTCATACTCTCCCCGCAATTCGACGCTATCGACGGACTGTTCATCCAGCCGGGCCTGCCATGCGTCCTTTATCGGGCGCGAGAAGCGAAGAGTACTCTCCACCGCATCGAGACCCGGATTCCAGACCCGCACGATCGTCGCTGTGCCGTCCTCCGATTGTTTCAGAGCGCTGAAGACCAGTTCCCTGGAAGGAGTCGAAAGAAAAGATCCCTCCAATTCCATCGGCCCGGGATTCTTCCGTCGCACGGGCATCAGGGGAACATGAAACCGTTCCGCTTCTTCGTTCAGAAGAGAAGAATTCTGCGACTCCTCCAGCGTATGAGGGGTCACTGCGTACCGGAATGAGTGATGGCCCAGGCATTGGGCCTCGGGTGTCTCGTTGTGCCAGCCCGCTTTCCCCCCGGGGCGTGTGATCAGATCTTCTGCGGCGAGCAACCCCACACACCGGAGGAGTGTGAGGGCGAGCGTGCCGCGACGGTCCGGCAAGAGCTCGTACTCTGGTAAACCTTCAGTAAAGAGCGTCAATCCGCGCCTCCCTCTGGCGACCGTAACATACCGCTGCATCGGTGCTACCGGTGCGGGATGCTCGATAGTGAAACGGCGAAGATCGTACTTCTTGAGCTGGCGGCCCAGAACGCAGAACTGCGAATCGACAGACACGACATCCGTTTTGATCCCCGCGGGGAAGAGAACACGCAAACGGTGGTCCTTTGACCCGTTCTCAACTGAGGTCTCAATGACCAAGGAACGGGAGGAGCGGCTCAGCGAGCACGTGGTCACCACCGGAAGCCTGACCATCCTCCGGCTCCGCGACTTCCGGTCCCGGGCAGCGGAATCCGGAACGCGCATCACGATCGACGTCTGAAGCGAGGCGCGAAGCGGTCCGCGCTCCACGAGCCGGGTCTTCGCCTTCCGGGTCGTTGAGACAATCCGGCTATCCCTCTTCGGGTAGGAGTAATTATACCCGTCGCCCACATCGCCGCCATCGTCGAAGACATTCAACCCCTTATAGACCTCCCGGTGGATCTTGTCCCGCATCGTGATCTCTCCCCTCCCATTCACCTCGACCCGGATGAAGTCGTACAGCCGCTCGAGGGTGGCGTCGTCCCGGAGCGGCGTCTCGTCGTGCACGGTCATCTCCCCGTGGAGCCGCCACGGGGCGGCGTGTCATCTGCCGGTCGAGTCGCCTGTCGGGGCGGCATTCGAGCACCGCTCGTGCCGTCCGCGAGGTCGGCGAGCCGGGGCCC
>DAIUKN010000295.1:0-4544 GCA_036848195.1 Bacteroidota bacterium | reverse complement strand
AATGCCAGCTTCCCAAGCTGGACGTCGCGGGTTCGAGTCCCGTCTCCCGCTCTTCGACTCGCTCAGGTGTTCGCCTATAGGCTCGCTCAGAGCAGGCTCCCAAAATGACACGACTTAGCATTTTCTGCTAAGTCGTTGTCATTTTGCGGACCCTGAGCGAGTCCCGCGAAGCGGGACGAGTCGAAGGGTCTGACACCAGATTCACCCGTCTTGAACGCGGGCCTTCAGGTCCCGCTCGAGCATACAACGTAGGTGCGGGATTCTCAAAATGACTCTGGAGTTGGCTTCGCCCGCTGTCGCGGTCTCGCCAACTCCAGTCATTTTGGAAGTTCGAGTCCCGTCTCCCGCTCTTCGACTCGCTCAGGTGTTCGCCTATAGGCTCGCTCAGAGCAAGCTCCCAAAACGACACGAGTTAGCGTTTTTCAGCTAACTCGTTTGTCGTTTTGAGGACCTCGAGCGAGTCCCGCGATGCGGGACGAGTCGAGGCCTTCGATCAGACTCAGGGCTCGACACTGAGTGAAACCCAAGATTCGAGGGGTCTGATATCAGGGCTTGCCATTCGTCTCCCTCAACTGCTCGACCGAGAGGCGCGCTCAAGGCCTAGTGCGTGTGGATGAGCGGAACAAACCTGACCGGCAAGACGGACTCGGTGAAAACCTCGTTTCCCTTCTTCCTCACGACCGTCAGTGACTGAACCCCCATGACCGATCCCACCGGAATGACCATGATGCCTCCATCCTTCAATTGCCGGACAAGTGGTTGGGGTATCTCGTCTGCTGACGCAGTAACGAGAATTGCGTCAAACGGCGCGTGCTCCGCCCACCCCATGTATCCATCACCCTGACGCGTTGCGACGTTCCGATATCCCAGTTTCGATAGGCATGCTGTCGCCATTACCTTCAGCTCCGGGATCAGCTCGATTGTGAAGACGCTGTCGACGATCTCCGCGAGAACCGCTGCCTGGTATCCTGAGCCTGTTCCCACCTCCAGCACACTCTGTCCCCTGCGTGGCTTGATCAGCTCGGTCATGAACGCCACAATGTACGGTTGCGAGATTGTCTGACCATACCCGATCGGGAGCGGGGTATCATCATAGGCCCGCTGTATCCACTCGCGGGGGACGAACTCGTGCCGGGGGACGCTCCTCATTGCGCGCAATGTTGCAGTGTCACTGACGCCGCGGGCGACGATTTGGGCCTGCACCATATTTTCCCTCGTCGCCTGAGAACCTACCTGTTCACACTGTGCGACGAGCGAAACAAGGATAACAACCAGAATCGATCGTCTCATTGTCACCTCCGGTTCCGCCTGGCGCGTTGAACGGTTGAGTCGACCACCTCGACCGGTTAACGAGCAATGACACCGAAAAAAATAACCCCGCCCGAACGAAGCGACATCCAGCAAGAATTCGATGGGGGGGGTACGATGTTACACTGGGCAGCTATTGCCGGGATCCGCCCAGGCAAATCACCGAGGCGTTACTTCTTCGCCATAGACTGCTTTACGAAGCCGACAATTGCCATCAGAATTCCTCCTCCCACACCACCGCCAGCGATGCTGCCAATGATACTTCCGAGATCCATACCGCCCCCACTTTCGGTGCCAACCCCCAGGAGTCCGAGCAGCTGACCGCCCAGGCCGCCGCCGAGAATCCCGGCGATGGAATTGCCAAGCGTCCCGAGTGAGATGTCCTTCTTGAGAGACCCGGCGACATTGCCCCCAACAGCGCCGCTCACGAGTTGAAGAATGATCGCCACGATACCTTGCATGGGTTGTTCTCCTTCTTTCTAGGGGTGTGAGATCATCACACCTTCGCGTGATGTGGTTGGGTGTTGCGGGATCTTGATCCGATGGTGCCGTCATCCGCGCCAGCGGCTCCCCTGCCTCCCTGTTCCTGACCATTTGATCGATCACGAATCTCCGTCAAGGCTGAAGTCTTCGGCGTCTCCACAGGGAGAGAAGGAATAATCGGGGAATGGGCCCTTTCGTAATGATCAACGATAGCCCCCCGGGAGGCGTGAACAGCGTGGCGGGGTGCGTTGTGTGGCCGGAATCTACCTAATGCATTCGATTATTTCAACCGGAAAAGCGGGAATTGACTTTTCGTCCGCTCTTCAGTAGAATCATCATATTCAATCCTTATCGCTCCATCATTTTTCTCTGTGTTGCGCCTCTCCTCCACAAAGGGTATAGCCATGACGATCCCCCGGCTGCCGGTTCTCTTGATCATAGCATCCACTGCCATTTCTTCATCCGTCCTCGGGCAAGACCAGAAAAATCTGATCAGCGTCAAAGCCCGTGCGCGCATCGTGAGTTTCAGCAGTAATTACGAAGGGTCTTGGGACGTGACCAACCTGATCGGAGGAGGCGAGGATTGGTATGGCGAACTCCCGGTCTGGTGCACGGAGCAGAATGCCCCTTTCCCTCACTGGGTTGTTATCGAACTCGCGAAGTCTGCCTGGTTTACC
This sequence comes from Bacteroidota bacterium, assembly GCA_036848195.1. GTDB lineage: Bacteria > Bacteroidota > Ignavibacteria > UBA10030 > UBA6906 > DAIUKN01. The sequence continues at coordinate 2,076 of DAIUKN010000295.1, read as the reverse complement.
ACGCTGATCTTCAATAACTTTATCCCCGACGAAGCTGGCGGCTGGGAGGGGATCTCGGCGAAGGATATTGAGGTCCACGTCTCCGACATGAGCGCCGCAGACGGTTTCAAGAAAGTGGCGAGTTTTCGGCTGGAGCGGAACAGGAACAATCAGGAGGTCCGTGTCGAACCCACACAGGCCAAGTGGCTAAAGGTTGTCATCACGTCCAACTGGGGGCATGCGGAATACACCGAACTGGGCAAGCTGGGAGCTCTTGACGACGGCAGTCGACCAATGGATATTGCCCTGGAGCTCAAGAACAAAGGTTCAGTGGATATCTATGGCGTCTACTTCGATTTCGCTTCTGCCAATGTACGCCCGGAGAGCGGACCGATCCTCGGGAAGATTGCCAAGTATATGAAAGACAATCCGAGCGCACGACTGGCGATCGAAGGGCACACCGATAACATCGGTGATGCGAAGAAGAATCAGGTCCTGTCGGAGAATCGTGCGAAGTCGGTCGTCGACGCAGTTACCAATCTGGGCGTGGACTCGAAACGATTGACCGCGGTTGGGTTCGGCGCGACGAAGCCGGTTGCAGACAATAAAACGATCACCGGCCGGGCAAAGAATCGGAGAGTGACATTACGTGTTGGGAAGTAGGCGGCCTCAGCTGTGCCGTATCGACATGATGTCGCCGTCTTTCACGAGGTACTCCTTCCCCTCAAGTCTCCAGACGCCGGCCTCTTTGGCTTTCGCGAACGATCCGCCGTTGGCGATGAAGTCGTCGTAGTGGACGACTTCCGCCCGGATGAACTTGCTCACAAAATCCGAGTGGATCACGCCGGCCGCTTCCTGGGCCGTCATGCCGTTCCTGATTGTCCATGCCCGGCACTCGTCCTCCCCGACCGTGAAGAACGATCGGAGACCCAGCAGAGCGTATGCTTCGCGTATCAGGGTGTCAAGAGCAAGCTCCGTGATTCCGTACTCAGCCATGAATCCCTTCGCCTCTTCAGCCGAGAGTTCCGACATTTCCATGTCGATCTTTCCGTAGAACGACACCACCTTTGTGCGCTTTCCCTCTTTGATCGCTGCAGCGTGTTTGAGGGTCTCGCCCGCTACGGCCTGCTGGGATTCATCGAAATTCAACGCGATGAGCATCGGCTTGATGGAAAGTAGCTGGTAAGTTTTGAGGAGGTGCAGTTCTTCAGGCGTGAAATCGGCCTCCCGCAAAGGCTTCTCGCTTTGGAGGATCTGGTTGCATCTCTCAAGGACGGGAAGCTCCCGCTTCATCAATTCGTCGTGTGATTTCTGCATCTGCTTCTTGATTCTTTCGATTCGCGTCTCGACAACCGCCATGTCCGCGATGATGAACTCTGTCTCAAATGAGGCGATGTCGCGCACGACATCGACCGTGCCATCGGGGTGGGGGACAGCATCGTTTGCGAAGACGCGGACGACCTGCACAAGCGCATCGTTGGTCTTGACGTTTGAAAAGAAGTTTGTCGTGAATTGAGTCGATCCCGACTCACCCTTCTTTAAACCGATCACATCGACGAACTCGATGGTCGCTTGAACAGTGCTTTTCGGCGAGAAGATCTCTGAGCACTTGTCCAGGCGGGAATCCGGCACCTTGACAACAGCACGGTGAGCCTCGGCCTTCGTGAGAGCTGCGGCATCCAGGTGCGTTTTGGTGGCGGCCTGGAAAAGGGTTGATTTTCCGGAGAAGGGGAGTCCGACAATGCCGATCTGCATGAGGCGACTTTCAACGAATGAGTAAGTAATACCTCAAAATACGTATTTCCACACTCAGGTGCAGTACCTCTAAGACTTTTGCTCTCGAAGCACGAGATTCTTCGATGGCGTAGCCCGACTCCCTAAGCCGTGTGCGGATGTGCGTTGGCGTGAGCAAGCCAAAAGTCGCCCCGATCGGACAGGGCGGCCAACGTTCCTCCACGCGGCGGGTCCATCCCGTGCGAGGGCCGATCCTCTGCGAGGGGGGAAGTCGACACTGGCGTCTCGAGCCGCCATAGCGGCGAGGGGTTGAATGTCAAACAAGGAATCGGTAGCTTAAAAAATTCTGTTCATTCATGGAGG
>DAIUKN010000294.1:0-4565 GCA_036848195.1 Bacteroidota bacterium | reverse complement strand
TCCGATGGCGGTCAGGCTCCGACCACGGAAAGCGAAAACATCCCGCACCGTTGGGAGTGCGATCTTCGTTGCGGTCGTACGATCAACCCATTTTCTGCTCGATCTTTGCCCAGGTGTCCCTAAGGGTTACTATCCTGTTGTAGACGGGAGCGCCGGGCCTCGAATCCTTGATGTCAGCGCAAAAATAGCCGACACGCTCGAACTGAAAGAGCGATCCCGGAGCGGCGGCGCCAAGCATCGGTTCGACCTTGCAGCCCCTCAGCACCTGGAGCGAGTCGGGGTTCAGATTCGCCATGAATGTCTGCTCTCCCTCGACCTGGTTTGGGTCTTCCTTCACAAAAAGCCTGTCGTAGAGGCGTACTTCGGCATCGACAGCGTGACGTGCGGAGACCCAGTGGATTGTCCCTTTCACCTTCCGGTTGGCAGCCGGTCCACCGCTCTTCGTTTCAGGGTCGTACGTGCAGTGGAGCTCCGTGATAGTGCCCCGTGCGTCCTTGAAAACCTTTTCGCACCTGATGATGTACGCAGCGCGCAATCGGACTTCCTTTCCGGGCGATAGCCGGTGGTACTTTGGCGGTGGGCTTTCGCGGAAGTCTTCTTGCTCGATATAGATTTCCCTGCCGAAGGGAACTATCCGGGTTCCTGCAGATTCATCCTCCGGATTATTTGTGGCCGGCAACAGCTCCTCCCCCTCGGGGTAGTTCGTGATGATGACTTTGAGAGGGCTCAGCACCGCCATTGCCCGCTGGGCACGCTTATTAAGGTCTTCCCGGACACTCCATTCCAGGAGAGCCACATCGATGATACTGTCCTTCTTTGAGACGCCGATTTTCTCGCAGAAGACCCTGATCGATTCCGCTGTGTAGCCGCGCCGTCTGTACCCGGCGATGGTCGGCATTCGCGGGTCGTCCCAGCCCGTTACCTTCTTCTCATTGACGAGCTGGAGGAGCCGCCGCTTGCTGAGGACCGTGTAGCTCAAATTGAGACGGGCAAATTCAATCTGTTGCGGATGATAGATGCCAAGAGCATCGAGAAACCAATCGTAAAGCGGTCGATGGTTCTCGAACTCGAGGGTGCAGATCGAGTGGGTGATCCCTTCAACGGAGTCTTCCAGTCCATGCGCCCAGTCATAACTCGGATAGATGCACCAGGCGTTCCCCTGACGGTGATGGTCCTCGTGAACGATCCTGTACATGATCGGATCGCGCAGGTTGAGATTGGGCGAGGCCATATCGATCTTCGCGCGGAGAGTTTTTGACCCGTCGGGGAATTCACCTTTCCGCATTCGCGCGAAGAGGTCAAGGTTCTCCTCTACGGTCCGGTTCCGGTAGGGGCTCTCTTTGCCCGGTTCGGTGAGTGTGCCGCGCGTCTCGCGGACTTCGTCTGCGCTCAGATCGCAGACGTATGCCTTCCCTTTCTTGACAAGGTCTACCGCCCAGTTGTACATCTGGCCGAAATAGTCGGAGGCAAAATAGATTCTCTCGCCGATGTCGCCAGCGATCCACCTCACGTCATCCACGATCGAATCGACATACTCCTGCTCTTCCTTCTCGGGATTAGTGTCGTCGAACCGGAGATTGCAGACACCCCGATTTTCCCTGGCGATTCCGTAGTTCAGGTTGATCGATTTGGCATGGCCGATGTGCAAGTAGCCGTTGGGTTCGGGGGGAAAGCGTGTGTGGACACGACCCTTGTACTTGTTCGTGCGAAAGTCTTCGGCAATGATTTCGCGGATGAAGTCAGATCTTTCCGTCAGCGACATGGGCTCTTTCCGGGTAGTTCGATCATCATTCTCCATGGTACGCAAAAAACCCGGCTCTTTCAAACAGGACGACGAGATGGAATTTCAGCGGGTCTTTTGCTACCTTGTGTACTACGAAATCTCCCGTTCCACAAGCACCAGAGTTTTCTTGCCTACGGTACGAGTTCGATTTGCGCCAAGTCCCACCGGCTATCTTCACGTTGGCGGCCTGAGGACTGCGCTGTACAATTTTCTTTTTGCGCGACGGAACAACGGCGTATCTGTTCTTCGCATCGAAGATACCGACCGGGCACGGTTCGTGGAGGGGGCAGTCGATAATCTGATCAAAACACTTCACTGGGCCGGCCTGGAATTCGACGAGGGACCGTTCTTTCAATCTCAACGCCTGGCTCTGTATCGGGAACATGCCGACCAACTCCTGAAGACGGGGAAGGCCTATTACGCGTTTGACACCCCTGAAGAACTCGACGACATGCGCAAAGCTCAGGAGAAGGGTGGCGTGCCGCAAAAACACTTCAGGCGATGGCTCACACTTACACCGGCAGAAGTGCGACAGAGGCTGGACGCCGGCGTCGCTGCAGTCGTCAGGATGAAGGTGCCAGATGGCGAAACTGTCGCCGTTGACGACGTCGTGCGCGGACGCGTGCAGTTCTCGAGTGATCTGCTGGATGATCAGGTGCTGTTGAAGTCCGATGGGTTCCCAACATACCACCTGGCCAACGTGGTCGATGATCACTTGATGGGGATATCGCACGTTATCCGGGGCGAGGAGTGGCTCTCGAGCACGCCCAAACATCTGCTCCTCTACCGGTCTTTCGGCTGGAGTCCCCCGGCCTTTGCACACCTCCCGTTGCTCCTCAATCCGGACAAGTCGAAATTGAGCAAGAGGCAGGGAGATGTTGCGGTCGAAGAATATCGCGCAAAGGGGTATTTCCCCGAAGCCCTCGTGAATTTTGTGGCGCTGCTCGGCTGGAATCCCGGGACAGAACAGGAATTCTTCTCCCTGCAAGAACTGATTCAGGAGTTTTCCCTCGAGCGGGTCGGGAAAGCCGGTGCGGTGTTCAATATCGAGAAACTGAACTGGATGAACACGACATACCTCCGAAGCCGCTCCGAAGACCAGCTTCTGGCGATGGCCCGCCCCGTTCTCGCAGAACACGGAATGGCCGGGTTCAGTGACGAGTATTGCCGGGCGGTGATCGCCTTGATGAAGGAACGGATCGATCGTGTGGAGGATCTTGTCTCGTCTGCAGCCTACTTCTTCATAGACCCCGCCTCATACGATGATGCGTCCCGAAAGAAAAGCTGGAAACCGGAATCTGCGGCGCTGCTGCGGGAGGTGAGCGCCGGACTGGCCGAGCTAACAACCTTCGACTATGCAGGGGTCGAAGCGGTTATCCGGAGCGTCGCCGTCCGAAATAACCTGTCAGCCGGAAAGCTGATCCACCCGCTCCGTCTGGCTCTCACGGGGCTGTCCATTGGTCCGGGGCTCTTTGAACTGATGGGCGTTCTGGGCAAGGAGACTTGTGTTCGCCGGATCGGGAAGGCGGTCACTGTTCTTGGTTGATTCTCCATGGGTCATTCTCTATATTCTTCACACACGGGTCGAAGCATCGGCATAATAGAACTGAACGTGATACGGATAAAGAACGCAGTCTTCTATGCCTATCACGGCGCCGTTCAAGACGAGCAGAATCTGGGAGGGAAGTTCGAGTGTGACGTGGAAATGCACTGCGACTTCTCGGCTGCCGCGGAGAGCGACTCACTGAAGAAAACCGTGGACTACCAGCGCGTGTACTCTTTTGTCCAGAATATGATCCTCGAGAAAAAGTACTATCTTCTCGAGGCCCTGGCGACGGGCATTGCGCGATCGCTCCTCCGGGAGTTTTTCAATATCGAGATCGTCACGGTTCGCCTGCGTAAGCCACACCCCCCGGTGAAGGGCGTGATCGACTACGTGGAAGTCGAAGTGACGGAGAAACGGTGAAAACCTATGCCGCGTTCGTCGGTCTCGGATCGAATATCGGCGACCGGCTCCGGTATATCAATAACGCGGTGGTGGCGCTCGGGAAAATCCGGGGGACACGGCTCATCTGGTGCTCCCAGGTGTATGAAAGCGATCCGTACGGCAAGTCCGACCAGCCGAAATTTCTGAATGCGGCCGCAGAGCTCGAAACAGAACTTGCTCCCGGAGAACTTCTCCCGGAGTTGAAGGCTATCGAGGAGCGTCTGGGACGAAAAGCAGGAGAACGGTGGGGCCCGCGCGAGATTGACCTGGATATCCTTCTCTACGACGGGGTGGTCGTCGCGGAAGATCACCTCAAGGTTCCGCACGCTGATCTGGAGAACCGCAGATTTGCGCTGATCTCGCTCAGGGAAATCGCACCGGATCTGGTTCACCCGGTGAATGGCATGACCATCAGCGAACTGGCCGCCGTCTGCCCTGACCGCAGCCGGGTCATGCCGACGCCGTACCGGATTAAGCTCTGAACGCCGAAGCAAGCTCGGGAGACTGTGTGGCAAAACAAGAATCTCTGGCAACACTGATTGAACAGTCCGACCTCAGGCATATTGCCGTTGAAGGCGTGATCGGCGCGGGGAAGACCACGCTCGTCACTATGATGGGGGAGACCCTCGGTGGCAAGGTTGTGCTGGAAAAGTTCGAGGAGAATCCTTTCCTGAAAGACTTCTACCGCGACCCTGAACGGTATGCGTTTCAGACGCAGATTTTCTTTCTCCTGACCCGCTACAAGCAACAGCGGGAACTTTTCCAGGCAGATCTTTTCCATCGCTTTCTGATTAC
>DAIUKN010000293.1:0-4571 GCA_036848195.1 Bacteroidota bacterium | reverse complement strand
CCGGCACCGACCCGACCGGCTTCGTGGCGGACGCCGACCCGGGGACCACCACCGACCCGGACGACCCGGACACCGACGGGGACGGGCTGCTCGACGGGGAGGAGGACGCGGACCACGGCGCCCCGGCTTACAAGGTGCCGTGCAATGACGAAGCCGTCTCCCCCGTTGTTCCCTTTTCCACAGACGACATGAATGGACTTGCCGTTGAGCGGCCCGCAGTGTTCCTGGAGCTGATCGACAAAGGCCCTTCCGGCATTTTCCATCAGGAGGAGCCCGGGGATGCCGAAGCGCTGAATTGCCGCCCGGTCAAACTCCTGCATCTGCCCCGCGGTGACGAGGAGCTGCATCCCGGACCTAGAAGAAGTGCGAGGTAATGTTGACGATTGTTGAGGGGAAGAGCCCCAGACCGATGATCACAAGAGCGGAGAGAATCAGCGCGCCGAGGCCGATCGCCGCTACCGGCGACTCAGCACCAGTCGTCCGTTCCTGGAAATACATGACCACGACAAGACGGAGGTAGTAATACGCCGAAACGACGCTCATGAGTACGCCCACGATCGCAAGCCAGGTATACCCGGCTTCGATAGCTCCTGCGAAGACATAATATTTTCCGAAGAACCCCGCGAACGGCGGGATGCCCGCCAGGGAAAACATAAAGAGCGCCATCAGTCCCGCAACGAACGGTTTCCGGACAGACAGTCCGACATAGTCGTCGAACGTCAGATGCCCGCCATCCGCAGACTCAAGGGCGGAGAGGACTCCAAACGCTCCTATATTCATCACGGTATACGCCGCAAGGTAGAAAAGAACGCCGTTCGAACCGTACACATTCCCTGCGACGACACCTGTCAGGATGTAACCCGCATGTGCGATGCTCGAATACGCGAGCATCCTCTTGATGTTGGTCTGCGAGATTGCCACTACATTGCCCACCACCATCGAAAGGGCTGAGAGCACGGCAAGGATTTCGCGGACCTGCCAGGAGATCGACACCAGAGAAGGGCCGAAGATCAGAATGATCGCGGAGAACGCCGCGGCTTTGCCGCCCGTCGACATGAAGCCGCTGACTGTTGTGGGTGAGCCTTCGTAGACATCGGGGACCCACATATGGAACGGGACCGCTGCGATCTTGAACACGAGGCCGACAAGAAGCAGGCCGAGCCCGACAAGAAAGAGGGGGGATCCGATCAGGGATGCGGCTTTCGCCGTTATCGTGGCGATGTTCGTCGTGCCTGCGGTTCCGTACACCAGCGCGATACCGTAGAGAAGAAAACCGGTGGCAAAGGCCCCCAGAAGGAAATACTTGAGCGCCGCCTCATTGCTGGTGAGGCGTTTCCGGGCAAATCCGGCCAGAATGTAGAAACAGATCGACATAAGCTCAAGCCCGAGGAAGAAAATGACAAGATCCGCAGCGGCGGCCATCAGCATCATCCCGACAGCCGCAAAGAGAATAAGAGCATAGAACTCCCCGTGCTCGAACCCTTCCTTGGCAATATAGGATTTTGAGAGCATGACACTCAGCAATCCCGCCGCGCCGAAGACAATCGCGAAATAGCTCGCATATCCTCCCGTCGTAACCATTCCCGCAAAAGCCTTCCCGGAAGCACCGAGGGAAGTGGAAGCAACGACGATGGCAGCCGCGAATCCCGCCACGGTAATCCAGAAGCTCACCGCCTCCGTCCTCTCCTTCAGCGACTCCACAACGATGACCACGAGTGCCACCAGAGAGAGCAGCCCGATCGGGCCGGTTGAGAGAATGTCGTTTATCATGTTGGTCAATGTAGAAAAAAACTCCAAAAGAAACAAAGGACCGTTCCCGCACTACGTGCGGAAAAAGAAGAGCCACACGAGGAAGAAAACCGGTATCAGCGCGGGGAGCGAGTAACGGACGACGTACCCGAAGAAGCTCGGGCAGTCGACCCCGCTCTGCTCGGCAATTGATTTTACCATGAAGTTCGGGCCGTTCCCGATGTACGTGCACGCCCCGAAGAACACCGCTCCGAGGGAAATCGCCTGAACGTAGAGATCGTGATTCCCGAGAAGATAGGCGATGGCGATGTCCCCTGTGGTCACAGACCCGCTTGCGACAAGATCGTAGTGATACCTCATCAGTATGGCAAAGGTGTTGTGTGCCTCTCCAGAGCCAGGTCCGGCGATCTGGGTCAGATCCGCGCCCTGCGTTTGAACCATGTGGTGAACCTGCTGGACGATCTCCGGTTTCACGAGCAAGCCGATCTCAGCGCTGAGGAAATTCAGATAGGTCGGAGCGTTGTCGAGAAACGACGAGAGGGTCCCCGAAGCCCAGTAGAATTGCCCGGCTGTCCGGATACCGATCTCACCCGCGTTGTGTTCCAGCCAATCCAGCGCCGGGATCATCGTCGCAAAAATACCGAGAAAAAGGATCGCCACCTCTTTCACCGGAATGAAGTTGAAATCGTTTTTCCGGTGGATCTCGTCATTCGTGGTCAGGTAGGAACCGGCCGCGGCAGCCAGCATGAGCAGCTCCCGGACAAACGGGGGTTCGGTAACAAACACTGCCACGAGGATAACCGAGAGGAAGAAGATGTTCTGGAGTCCACTCACCTCCCCCTCCTCGTGCGCCTCCTGCACGGCATTTTTCACTCGCGCGGGAAGCCTCCGGTAGGCGAGCGTATCCAGAGTGAAGAAGATCCCGAGGACGGCCCCCATCGCCAGCAGCCATTTCCCCCACACCGCCTCGAGCACCCAGAAGAAGGGAATCCCTTTGAGATACCCGAGGAAGAGAGGGGGATCGCCGATCGGGGTCAGCGCGCCGCCCATGTTCGACACGATGAAGATGAAGAAGACCACGTGATACGGGCGGATGCGGTAACGGTTGACGCGCAGAAACGGTCTGATCAGGATCATCGATGCGCCGGTGGTCCCGACAATATTCGCGATCACGGCGCCGATGGCAAGGAGGAAGAGGTTTGCCATGGGCGTGGATTTCCCGCGCATACGGATGTGGATCCCGCCTGCGACAACAAACAGTGAGCCGATCAGCATGATGAAGCTGACATACTCCATCCCTGTTTCGAGCAGCCGGCCCACATTGTGCAGACCGAAGATATAGTAGGCTACCGGAATGAGTCCGAGGCCGACAGCAACAAAGGGATACCGTCGTTCCCACCAGGTTTTGCTTATGAAGGGAACAATGGCAATCGAGAGGAGAAGAAGGAGAAACGGAATGATCATCAGCGGAGTGACGGAGAAGAGATGGGAAGGTTCTTCCGCCATCCCGGCGGTGGTGCCGGCAAGGAAAGAGAACCCGATCGGCAGCACCCTCTGTGTCACGCCTGTCACTCGGCCGTGCGGGGAGCGTCCGCCGCTTTGAGGTTCTCAGTCGTCCTGAGCTGCATGCCTCCGCGGGCCTTCTCGATCTGCTGGACCACGTGGCGCGACGATGCGGCGGACTTCTCGAGGAACGTGGCCGGATAGAAGCCGATCCAGACGATGAAGACCACGATCGGCACCAAGACCGCCCACTCCCGCGTATTGAGATCGGTGAGTTTCTGATTCTCGGGCTTGTCGACGGGCCCGAAGAAGATGCGCTGATAGCTCCAGAGCAGGTAGACCGCTGCGAGGATGACCCCCGAGGCACCGACGATTGCGTACCACGGGGTTGCCAGGAACTTTGATTTAAAAGCGCCAAGCAGGATCAGGAATTCCCCGACGAACCCGTTCAAACCCGGCAGTCCCGCGGAGGAGAGCGCAACGATCATGAAGAAGGTCGCGAAGACGGGCATCACGCGCGCAAGGCCGCCGAAGTCTTTGATCAGCCGCGTGTGCCGTCGATCGTACACCATCCCGACCAGAAGGAAGAGCGCTCCGGTGGAAAGACCATGGTTGATCATCTGGATGACGCTTCCCTGCATCCCTTCTTCCGTCAGCGCGAAAATGCCCAACACGACAAATCCCAGGTGGCTCACGGAAGAATACGCGACGAGCTTCTTCAGATCGGGTTGAACCATCGAGACCAGGGCTCCGTAGATAATCCCAATGACCCCGAGGAGAGCCAGGTAGGGCAGGAATGTGAATGTCGCGTACGGGAAAAGCGGGAGACAGAACCGGACCAGACCGTAGGTTCCCATCTTCAGCAGGACGCCCGCCAGGATCACGCTGCCGGCCGTGGGAGCCTGTACGTGGGCATCCGGAAGCCAGGTGTGGAGCGGGAAGATCGGGACCTTAATTGCAAAGCTCAGGGTGAAGGCGAGAAACATCCACGTCTGAATCCCCATGGGGATCCCCGGAGCGATTGCGTACAGCTTCATCAGGTCGGCCGTGAAAACACCTCCCGTCTGGCTGGAGGCGTAGTATCCGAGCCAGATGATGGCGACAAGCATCAGCAGACTTCCCGCCATCGTGAAGAGGAAGAACTTGATCGCCGCATAGACCCTCTCCGCGCCGCCCCAGATTCCGATGATAAAATACATCGGGATGAGCATGAACTCCCAGAAAACATAGAAAAGGAACATGTCGAGCGAGAGGAACACGCCAAGCGTGCCTACCTCCAGCAACAGCATCAGGGCGACAAACCCTTTCAGCCGTACAGT
>DAIUKN010000292.1:0-4606 GCA_036848195.1 Bacteroidota bacterium | reverse complement strand
AACACGTCCGGAGTCGAGTTGGACAATCAACCACTTGGCCATATCGACGGCGCTCGCGTTGATGCCGCCGGCCGGATTGGTGTTGTCGCTGGAGAACGATGCGACGGGCCTCACGCTGCCTGCAATCCGGGCGTGAGGCGTCGCTGCATTCTTCCCCACCCCGGCGTCCGAATGGCGTACACTGCTTTGCGTCATCCCCACCCTGGCCAAGATGCGTGACGCGACGAAATCTTCCCAAGACTCCCCGCTGAGGGTCTCGATCAGCTCGCCCGCCACCGTATACAAGACATTGTCATAGGCGTAAGCACTGCGAAAGCTTTTGGCAAGTGGAAGGTATCGGAGCCGTCGGGCGATCTCCTTCCGGTTGTAGGTGGAGGGAGGCCACCAGAGGAGGTCGCCTGCCCCAAGGCCGAGCCCGCTCCGATGGACGAGGAGATCCCGCACGGTCAATTCGCGCGTCACGTATGGATCGGACAGCTGGAACCAGGGAAGATAGCGGATGACCGGGGCATCCCATTCGAGCTTCCCCTCTTCAACGAGAATCCCGACCGCGGTCGCCGTGAATGCCTTGGTGTTCGACGCGATGCCAAAGAGCGTTTCTGCATCCACACGGTCCGGCGCGCCGATTCGCCGGACACCGTAACCCTTCGCGGTGACCACCCTGCCGTCCTTCACAACGGCAACCGCGATGCCGGGCACGTCGAACTGTTGGCGCACTCTCTCGATATACGCATCGAGATCTTCAGGGGAGGCAGGCTGGGATCTCAACGACCCTGCGGCGATCAGCATTGGAAGCGTCAGAGCGAGAAAGACCGAAACGTTTTTCACCGACGGTGTCCTTTCTTTTGCGCGGTCAGAGAATGCACGTGCCTGTGAAGTTCGGAAATTGAAGAACCGAATTCAAGCAACGATGCTTCAGCGAAGAGGTATCTTTTCCGGAAAACCCGGATATTGTCTGTTGACGACACTATGGACAGGAGGAGGATCATGGACTCAAGGACCAAGAGTGGACCGGAACCGAACACGCTGTTCGCTCTCGGCGCATGCTCAGCGGCCATAGCAGTGGTGATGGGAGCATTCGGCGCTCATGCACTCCGGTCAATCCTCGCGGCGGACATGCTGGCAGTCTTCGAGACAGGCGTCCGGTATCAGATGTACCATGCCCTTGCCCTCCTGGCGACTTCCTGGTCCGCTGCCCGGTGGGGATTGAATCAGCCACGAAGCGTGGCCGCCGCCGGATGGTGCTTCGGTCTCGGGACGGTCTTCTTCTCGGGGAGTCTGTATATCCTGAGCGTAACCGGTGCGGGATGGATCGGTGCAGTTACACCGATCGGCGGAGTTTTCTTCGTCGCCGGCTGGATTGCGTTGGGCTACTCCGCGTTCAAGGGAACGAGCCGGAACGATTCACCCTAGCACCGTTCCGACCAGACCTTTGTGCCGCCGACCTCCTTTCCGCTCAGCGGACCGTGAAATGGAGCACTTGCGGTGGGCCATTCTGTCGGCGTGGCACTAGACCTCCTCCTCGTCGAACTCCTCGGACTTTATTCCATCGTGGAGAAGATCCAAAACCAGGCTGTAGTAGCTTGCGTCCACCCATTCCGTGAAGGTTTCCCAGTCGCGGAGGGAGGGCCAGGACTCCTTCTCTGTACAGCATTCCCAGAGGAGGAACTCGAAGATCTCCCCGGAGTATTTCTTTATGACTTCCTCGGCGTCTATCTGCTGATCGACGCTTTCGACCATGAACACCGTGGATTCCTTCCGAAGCTCTTCCACGGTCACTTCGTGCGCGTCCCGGCATACATGGCTCGCCCATTGGGCAAACGGCTCTTTCGGCCGCACAAGAATCGCCGCCCTGTTTGTCACCTGTCGCATGGGGTTTCTCCTGTCTGTCCTGCTCCTGGAATGAACACGGGTCAGCAGGAGAAGGTAAAGGAGGATTGGGGAATAAGCAAATTTCCCCGGGCCGGGTTGCTCAGGAGGTCGCCTCATCAAGGCTCTGAGGCCGGCACGGAGAAATCTTTTCTTGGAGAACCGGAGCTCCGCCTCAGGCGGGCCCGGCCCGAACCGTCCAGGACGGCAGCCGGGTGTCCGGCGTGCGCCAGATGCGTTGACTATCCATGGTTGGGGCCACTGACCGAGACTTGATTCTAACATGGAATTCTAGTATCAAGACTCAGGAGTATTCCAATCTGTTCTTTCACATCACTTTTCCAGCAAGGAGGATCACCACAATGAGCGTACACCCCAGGCTTCTGGATCATCCGTTCTACCAGGCGTGGAACCGGGGCGAGATTTCAACCGAAGCGCTCTCGGCATACCACCGATCGTACGGAGAGTTCATCAAGCACTTCCCCTCCTACTGGCAGAGAGTTGTGAACGCCTTCCAGCAGGACCTGCCTCGCGGTGCCTCGATCGTAGACGAGGAATTTCAGCACGTTCCCCTCTGGGAGCTATGGGGCAGATATTTGAGCGCGCCTCCCTCCTACCCCGGTTTAGAACAGCTTCTTGACGCCTTTGACCGTATGACTCCTTCCGAGCTTCTCGGGGCAATCCAGGCTTTTGAAACTCAGCAGCCGGAGGTTGCCCGAACGAAGAGGGAGGGATTGCGGCGCTTTTATGGAATCCAGGAAGAAGATCTTGTCTATTTCGACGAGCATCTGGACGAGAAGAACCACATTGCGTACGGGAGCTGGCTTGGTGAGAACTTTGCCGATCGCAGGGAATTCAATGAAGGTTTTGAACGGGGTGCGGAACTTATCTACAGAAGTCTTGACGGATTTGTAGCAGCGTAACGGAAACACGACGCCGTGCCGACGGGGTCCCTTCCGACATCGCTGTGAAGGGCTGTTGCCTCCGCGGTTGAAGCGTCAGAGGTGATTTCAGGCGGGACTTGATAAGCTGGTTCCCGTGGCACCCCGTCAGAAACCGTAACTCGAAGGCAAGAACTTATGACTGTAGGATTCGGCCATTTCCTCGAGAAGAGGCGCCTCTGTTTCCGGCATTGCGTCCAGGGCACTGTCGATCTTTCCCAGCCACTGGTGTTCGCGAGCTGAGAGAGAAAGTTTGTCCTCTGCAAGTGCGGTTGTTATGATCTGCACAGCTGTTCTGGCCGCCGCCACCGTCTGCGCATACGGATCCGGTTGAGCGACAATTGCCCGGGCGATTTGAATCGTGGACTCGGGCGACAGAATCAATGCCTGCGGGCTCAGTGTCACGTCTGATTGCACGAGGAGCGATCTGTACTGCAACACCGTCCCCTGTCGTATGGCTTCGTTGAACAACCGGCAATCGTACGCGAGCAATTCGAGAAACGCTTCCGGCGCTGATCCGGACAGGAGGCGGACATTCTGGACGGATTCATTGCTCCAGAGATCGCACATGGCCGCGGCCACATTTCCCACCGGACTGAAATGCGCACAGCTCGCGGACTTCCCTTCCATGGAAATGGGAGTGCCGGTGATCGCTTTGATGACGGGGCCCTCATAGGCACAATCCTTCGAGGGTCCCACCGCACCGCAACGGTACGCCACGAGGCTGCGCACCGCGCTCGCTGCGCGGATGACGGCGGCCAGTACCTCCGGCAGCATCCCCTGACCCGCAAGCTGCATCGCGGTATTGGCAAAGCCGCACGCGGAGTCGGCACCGGGAATAACCTTCCGGCGATGGGCGATGTCGACGATCGTTCCCCAGAGCCATTCCATGTCCCGCGGGGCCAGCACACCCAGGGCAAAGATCGCTCCCCTGATGTCCCCGTACATCAGCGCCTCGTCGTGCACTTCTTTTCCCCCCACCGATTCAATCGAGAGGATATGCGCGCCGGCCTCTGCGCACCGATCGAACGACTCCCGGAGGAGATCCCACTCCTCTCCCCTTCGCAGCAGAGGGGGCCGTTGTTTGTCACGGAGGTCTGTCGGGGTTACACGCAGGGCGCAGGGGAGTCCGTACTCTCCGCGTGCCTTTTCCAGGGCGGCGTGCAGCACGGTCGTGATCTCCGCCCCCCATTCCGGATGTTCCGTCATGGGAGGAAGCAGTTCGAATTCCACGACAAGTCCCGGAAGCTTCAATCTCTTTGAGGCACGGACGATCATCTCCCCAAGTTCCCGGTAGTGGCCGACGACCTCCTTCCATGTCGTGTCGTCGATGGACATCATGGGGAGAGTGAAGTTCAGTTCCGGATAGACGTGACCTGCCCCGATCTGCAATCCGAACCCGCACGAAACCGGCTTGGGGGCACTGCCAAAAACGAGATCTTCGGCACTGGGAATGGCGAGGGTGCTGAGGGTTGTTTTCATTTCTCCGCGCGGGTCCTTGGACGTGAAAGGGAATCAGAGAAGATACGGCCGGGAAACCTGAGATACAATTGACTCTCAGACCGAATGTGGTTAGGTTTGGTCATGACGAAAATCGCCCTGCTCACATTCCTCCCCTTGGCTCTGCTGCAGATCGTCATCCAGCGGGCAGACCAGTCGGAACTGCAGGTAACGGGGCCAAAGGTGATCTTCTTCGGACCGACACGCGCAGAAAGGGATTCAATCATCCGAATCGAGGGCCCGGAGATAGGGGCGACTTTTGATGACTTCGACTACTACACGGCAAAGGCGAACGC
>DAIUKN010000291.1:0-4608 GCA_036848195.1 Bacteroidota bacterium | reverse complement strand
CAATGATCCATGCAGTCACACAAGGTTATCCCATGCAGATTCTTGAAAACGCGGATATTGCCCGACTTGCCCGGAGCCGCTCATCCGGCAGCCAGGAGCAATGAAACCTCGAATCGGCGTAACGGCGAGGGTCCGCAATGGGGAACCGAAGATCGGTCTTGCATTAGGAAGCGGATCGGCGCGCGGTTTGGCCCACATTGGCGTAATACGGGCTATTGAGGAGACCGGCATCAAGGTCGACGTGGTTGCCGGTACCAGCATCGGCGCATTGATCGGCGCCGTCTTTGCTTCCGGACAGCTCGATGCAATGGAGCAGGCCTTCCGGAGTATCGATCGGAAGACCCTCGGGTCCTTCTTCGACCCGGTGTTTCCAAAGTCCGGGCTCATCGACGGGCGGAAGATCGCGGAGTTCGCGCAGATTCATCTGACCTCGCAATACTTCAAACAGCTCCCGATCCCGTTTTGCGCCGTTGCAGCCGACATCATGAGCGGCGAGGAGGTCATCCTGCGCGATGGTGATTTGACCGAAGCCATCCGTGCCAGCATTTCCGTGCCGGGCATCTTCACGCCGGTACGCCACAATGCGCGAATCCTGGTGGATGGTGGGCTGGTCAATCCTGTGCCGGTCAGCGCAGCCCGCGCGCTGGGCGCCGACCTCGTCATCGCCGTTGACCTGAATCATGAGATCGTGATCGGCAAGAGACACCGGCGTGGAGCGCGTCGTGGCAGCATGAAGAAGACCGTTCTCGCCAGACTCGAGGGCAAAGGGCTTCGCAGATCGAGCAATCCGGCGCTCAAGCGGATCCGCGGATGGCTGGATAAAGAGCCGCTGCCCGGAATGGTAGAAGTAATGCTCGCGTCGCTCTATATTATGCAGGCGCGCATCACCGAGAGTCGACTGCAGATCGAGCGACCAGAAGTTCTCATCCGCCCGCCACTGAGTTCGATACACCTTCTCGAATTCGACCGGGCCGACGAGATGATCGCGATTGGGTATCGGTCGGCGCTCGGCCCGATCCGTGAGCTTGCAAGGCGGTTGCGTCGCTCAGGCCACGGGGGTTGACAACCCGCCTCCGTTGACGCCCGTCCTGGAGCGGTGCCGGGGATGAGCAGCCGGCCAGGCCGCGACAAGAAATGGCACGACGTCCTTGCCCACACAGAGCAGAAAGAGGTTGAAAGGAATGGTCCTGTGAATCCTGTCGATGAGAGCCCTGTCGGATTGCTTTGCCGATTTGTTCGCCATCCTGTGTATTCCGTCTTCTTTCTATCGGCGATGGGGTTCGTTTTCTTGTCGGCCGACTGGTGTATCGCAGCAATCGTTGCCCTGGCTTTCATCCACTCGGATCGGGTTTCTCTCGAGGAGGAAATGACGATCGAGCGTATCGGCGAGTTTTTATGAAGAGTATATGACAGGAACCGGGAGGCTGCTCCCCGGATTTCGATCGTGAAATCCCATTCTCAATCACCCGCGTCGGTATGGGCCGTCGGGGGAGGCACGCGTTAGAGCGTCAAGAATTGTAAAGGATTGAACGCATGTCATCGGATGACAACAAGCTGCTTGTCCGTCGCTATATAGAAGAAGTCATCAACACCGGCAACGTGGACGCAATTGAGGAGTTCATCGGAGCGGAGTATGTCGAAGTACACGAAGGGAAGAGATATCCGATCGGCATCAACGGGGCCAGAGAGCATATTCTCGGGGTCCGTCAGACATACCCCGATCTGACCCTACGCATCGAGCGTCAGATTGCGGAGGGTGAATGGGTCGCCACGTGCATCACGGCACGGGGCACTCATCAGGGAGTCTGGTTAGGACTAAAGCCAACAGGCAAAGTTGTGACGTACACAGGAGTCAACATCAACAGAGTTGTCGACGGAAGGATCGTTGAACATGGTGGCGCTGCGAATCTTCTGGGGCCACTCCTTGGAATTGGGGCGATCCAGACTGCGGGCTCATAGGGAGGAGATGTTTCATGGACTGGATCGGTAGAAGTCCCGTTTCAGTTCCCGTTCTCGTTCTGGGGAAGAGTGCTCTCCTTGCGTGCTCGATGTTTTTCATTGTCAAGATATTGAATGTCGATACCATGCTGTATGAAAGTCCGTTCACTCAAGCAGTCGGAGTACTTTTGTACGCCCTCGGCCTTTCGTTGGTGATCATCTCTCTCGTACAATTGGGACGGTCGGCAGCCGTCGGAATTCCCGAAAGGAATACCGAGCTCAAGACTCACGGATTGTATAGACTGACCAGAAATCCGATCTACGGGGGCGCCTTCACCGTTTGCCTGGGTTCATGTTTCTTCTCGATCCACCTGGTCAACATCCTTCTGTTCGCGATTGCCGTTGGCATACATCTTCGTATTGTGGAGAAGGAAGAGGAATTCCTGGAAAAGAGATTCGGGCAACGATGGCTGGATTATACGCGACGCGTCCCTCGATACCTGGGGATCATGAAGCAGTCAGACGCCAGCCACATCAGCCCATACCTCGCCCTGGCAACCCTTGCTATTCATTTCGTGTCGAATCTATCGGGAGGCTACGGTTACTTCCGCGATGAATTCTACTATATCGCATGTTCCAACCACATCGCGTGGGGATATGTAGACCACCCGCCACTGTCGATCTTCCTCCTTTGGCTCAACAGAATGGCGTTGGGAGATTCCCTTCTCGCCCTCCGGCTGCTGCCCGCGGTTGCTGATGCCGGACTGGTGTACCTCACGGGATTCGTTGTGCGAGAACTTGGAGGCGGGAGGGTCGCCCAGTTTCTTGCCTCTCTCGCCGTCATGATCGCCCCCGTCTTCCTCGCGATCGGCGGATTCTATTCGATGAACGCCTTCGAGTCGCTGTTCTGGATCGGGGCCGCGTATCTGCTCATCAAGATTCTGAACACGGGAAATCAGAAGCTATGGCTCCCCTTCGGGATTCTGTCTGGATTCGGGATTCTGAACAAACACAGCATGCTCTTCTTCGGTTTCGCGATTGTCGTCGGTCTTGTCGTGACCCCAGAACGAAAGCAGCTTGCCAGCAAATGGTTCTGGCTCGGAGGCACGGCGGCGCTGATTCTTTTCCTTCCGAATCTCCTGTGGCAGGCCACGCACGATTGGGCGACCCTTGAATTCATGCGGAACGCGCAACAATGGAAAATCGCCCCCCTCTCTCCCTGGGAATTCTTCTCCGCGCAGATCCTCTTTCAACATCCCTTTACCCTGCCCCTCTGGCTTTCCGGCCTCCTGGCGCTTCTGTTTCAAGACCGCCTGAAGAGATTCCGCCTCTTTGGATTTGCATACGCCGTTCTGGCTGTTCTCTTCATCGTTCAGAGAGGCAAGCCCTATTACCTTTCCCCCATCTATCCGGTGATCCTCAGCGCAGGCGCGATTGTGCTCGAGCAGTTCATCAACGGGAGAAGATGGCGGTGGCTCCTGTCCGCGTACGGTGCGGCGCTTGTCCTCGGCGGCCTGATCCTACTGCCGCAGTGGGTTCCAATCTTGCCGGTCGAATCGTATATACGCTATTCCGAACTGGTGGGATTGCGTCCTCCCAAAATGGAGCGGGATAAGGATACTGCATTGCCTCAGATCTTTGCCGACAGGTTCGGTTGGAAGGAGATGGTCGCTGAAGTGGCGAGCGTCTATCGCTCCTTGACCCCCGAGGAACAATCGAAGACCGCCATCTTTGCACAGAACTACGGGGAAGCGGGGGCAATTGACTTCTTCGGCGGGAATTACCGATTGCCCAGAGCCATTTCAGGACACAACAACTACTGGCTCTGGGGAACATACGACTTCTCGGGAGAGGTCGTCATCATCATCGGCGGAAGGAAGGAAGACCACAGCAAGGCTTTTGACTCAGTGCAGGAAGCCGCTCTCCACAGGAACACATACGCCATGGCGTATGAAACCGACCTGCCAATCTTCATCTGCAGGAGGCCGAACGTTCCGCTTAGAAATATCTGGAAAGCAGTCAAGCATTATATCTGATGCGAAGGACATCTGTTGGCACAGGCGAGATGATTGCCGGTGGAAAGAGGCCGACCGTCACACTCGTTGGTGGTACCGAAGACCGGATTCATGCACACTTCATTCACCTACACGGAGATCATTCTCATGGTAGACGGAAAATCAGACCTGTTGACAGCGTCCAACATTGCGAAAGCGCTGGGCGTTTCTGATGCACAGGTGAAAAAAGCAATTCAAACGCTCAGCATCAAGCCGCAAGCCAAAAAGGGTGTCTGCAATTACTATTCCAAGGACACGGTGGCCAAGATTAAGGCCGCGCTGAAGTAGCGCCCCCCTCGCCAGGGCCTGGTATCATGGAATTGCGTTGACCTGGTGGGCTCTACCGGCGAGCGGTGCCGGGTAACCCGAGGGGACCTCCAATCCGCTTCAGACAAACAGAGGTGGCAGGCCCACTGGCACATTGACGGGCGTGGGCACCATCAGAGCGTCAGCCAACAGCTCGAGTTCATCAATGAAGAGTCTTCCGAAGTTTTTCTCCGTCGCGTACGGCATCAGCTGGGCTTTGTGGTCGCCCTATTATCTCCCAATGCTCTTTGGATCTGATGCCGCCGGGCAGCCGCTGTATCATTTGCTTGGCTCGTTCGGGCCCCTCGCC
>DAIUKN010000290.1:0-4610 GCA_036848195.1 Bacteroidota bacterium | reverse complement strand
GCACCCGAACCGCTTCGTCGTCATCTCCATAATGGCATCGCGAAGGGGAACCTCAGGCCCGACACGGGGTATCGCATCATCCCCCGCCATGAGCTCGTCCACCGTGAGTAACAGCCTCTTGCCGAGCGTCCCTCCGGGGTGATACAGGGCGAAGTCCTCTTCGCCGAAGTGACGGCGGTCGAGCAGAGCCACAGCGAGAGCGTCGCCGAGGGCCAGCGTGGCGGTTGTCGAGGCGGTCGGGGCAAGATCGTGCGGACAGGCCTCCTCGACCACCGAGGCGTCCAGAACAACATCGGAGTCCCGGGCAAGGCCCGATTCCAGATTGCCGACAAGAGAGATGATCGGGACACCGAGCCGCTTGAACATCGGGATCAGGGTGTTGATTTCATCGGTGCTGCCGCTCTTGGAGATGCAGATCACGGCATCGTTGTTGCGAAGAATCCCCAGATCCCCGTGCACCGCATCCGATGGATGGAGGAACACGGAAGGAGTGCCCGTTGAGTTCATCGTGGCCACAATCTTCCGCGCGATGATGCCGGACTTCCCCACCCCGGTAATGATCACCCGCCCCCGGCAGGACTCCAGGATGTTCACCGCATGGGCGAAGCTCGGACCGATCCGTTCTTCCAGAGCGGCCACCGACCTCCCCTCGATGCGGATGACTTCCTTCCCTTTGGCAATTGCCTTTTCATCCTTGCTCATGTCAGTCCTTTGTCCTGAAGATCGATCTCATGACGGACCAGAATCCCGGGTGATGCGTCCCTTCCGCCGGCGCCGTCACGGTCACGCGGTGACGGAAGGCGTTGTACGCGACGAACGCCGCACGGAGGTCGGCATCGGTGTAGGACCGGAGATTCTCGAAGAGCAGCGCCGAACGGAGGGCTACCGCGGGATCGCGGATACCCTTCTGCAGCATCAACGCATTGTAGAAGTTCGTGATCGGGAGGAGGTGAACCATGCCGGTCGCCCGGTCGTAAATCCAGATCCTCTTTTCCGTCCCGGCGATGGCCAGAGTGCAGGAGTCGTCCAGTGCCACCTCCCGGACCGGCGACCCCGTCGCGGGAGACGGCTCTCCGGGATTCCAGCCGGAATATGTCCAGCGCCGTTTCTCTTCGAAGTGGTCGGGTATCTCTTCCCCGTGGGAGGAGACAATCTCGACGTCGATCTGATCGCCGGCGTATTCCCTGACAGTAACGGAAAACGTATCGCGCGTTGTCTCCACGGCGCCGTACGCCACGACCGGGCTGAGCGGTGAACTGATATCAGGCGTGTCTCCTTCGCGGCCGAGGACGAAATTCCCCGTGCCGCGCCGTCCTTCGCCGATAACCTGCATTACTCCGATGAGTGCGCGGTACCGGTCGTATCCCGGACGGTCCGGCGGGAGGACACACTCCAGAAGCTCCCGCTCTTTCGGCCGGAGCATACGGGGATAGTCGGTCATTCAGAATCGCTTGATGAGAGCATCGATCTCCGTCACCTGACGGAGGAGAGTGTCCAGCAGGTCGAGACGGAGCTGGCTTGCCGCATCACTCAGCGCACGGGGCGGGTCAGGATGAACTTCGAGGAAGAGTCCGTCGCACCCGACAGCCACGCCGGCACGAGCAAGCGGAAAAATGAAATCCGGCTCCCCGCCCGATTGCGCCGCGGCGCGCTCGGCACCGGGGAGCTGGACGGCGTGCGTCGCGTCCAGAATCACCGGATAGCCAAGATCGGCCATGATCTTCAATGAGCGCATGTCCACGACCAGGTTGTGGTAGCCGAACGTCGTTCCGCGCTCGGTGAGGAGAATGTTCGGATTTCCCACCTGCTCAACCTTTTCCGCGGCGTACTTCATCTCCTCAGGGGCAAGAAACTGTCCCTTCTTGATGTTGACCACGCGGCCGGTCCTCCCGGCAGCCTGAAGCAGATCGGTCTGCCTGCAGAGGAACGCAGGTATTTGAAGCACGTCCGCGACTTCCGCGGCCACAGCCGCCTCCGGGGCAGTATGGATGTCCGTGATGATGGGGAGGTTGAACTGACTCTTTACCTCCGCAAGAATCTTCAGGGCCTCATCCGTCCCGATCCCGGCAAAGGATCGGCCGCTTGTTCGATTCGCCTTCATGTAGGACGACTTGAAGACAACAGGGGTGCGGTATCGGTCTGCCGTCTTCTTTACCGTCTCGGCAGTCCGGAGCATCAGATCGCGGCTCTCGACTACACAGGGGCCGGCGAAGAGCACAAGGGGGTTGCGCTCGCCTATGATACAATGTTGTATTCGGACCTTCATCAAATGTATGGTACAAAAAACGACCCGAACAATCAAAGAGCGGGCCCCCTGTCATTTCACGTTCGTTTTCCGTATTCTTCCGCCGGTGGCTATCCTTTTTCCCCTCTTTCGTTCCATGATATCTCGCGCGTACGCCAAAATTAACCTCGGTCTTCTCGTTCGGGAGAAGCGTCCCGACGGATACCATGCCATAGAGACGGTCTTCCACAGAATCGACCTCTGCGACGAGCTGGCGCTGGAGCCGGCTGACGAAATCTCCGTCGTTTCAGACACCCGGGAAGTTCCCGCGGATGAAACGAATCTCTGCTTCAAAGCCGCCCTCCTTCTGCAAAAGGCCCTGGGGCTCAGGGCGGGCGTGCGAATCACGCTCCGCAAATCCATTCCGGTCGGAGCCGGCCTCGGTGGCGGAAGCGCCGATGCGGCGGGAGTTCTGCGGCACCTCCCGAACCTCTGGCAATGCACTCTTGGCGAGCAGGCGGTCCAGTCAATAGCTCTCAAGCTCGGATCGGACGTCCCGTATTTTCTCCGCCGCGGCTCGGCTGTCGGCAGAGGACGCGGGGAAATCCTCGAGTATTTCGACCTCGATGTTCCGTACATCATTCTCCTCTGCAATCCGAACATCCACATATCCACCACGTGGGCATATCAACAGGTCAGACCCTCTTCCGCCCACCCGGCTCCGGAACTCCGGGATCTTGTTGTCGCGGGGATGCGCGATCCCGAACGGCTGGTTACTGGATTGAGGAACGATTTTGAGCCGGCGGTCTTCAAGGCATATCCCGAGGTGCTGCATCTGAAAGAAGCGATGGTCCACGGCGGAGCAGCCTTCGCCTCCCTCTCGGGGAGCGGATCTTCGATCTACGGGTTTTTCTCCAACCCCGACGACGCCCGGGAGGTTTCCTCTGATTGTGCGGCAAAGGGATACCGTACATTCCTCACCCCTCCGCATTTCAGAATTCCCGATTGACTCCGAACAGGCCGGCCGGACATGTGCCCCTCCTTGATTCTCCGGGGCTTTGTGGATATATTTCCGCAGACACCCTCACTCAGGATACTCTTTGCTGAAGGCCGCGAACCTTTCCCTGCTTCTCCTTTTCCTGCTGGCGATCTTCTGCCTTCCGCACTTATCGAAGGGGCAGGGAAAGCCCGGACAGGCTTCTCCCTCCACTCCCCTGCCGGCCGGAAAACTCCCCGATTCAACCCAGAACCCCGACACGGCAAGGGTGGACTCTTCGGCTCTCCGCCCATCTGTCTCGTCCGGAGACTCCGTCATTCGGTATTCCCTGCCGCCGATGGTCGGATCTCTGGATCGGTCCATGGACTCCGCGGGCGTTTTTACGAGCCACGACCTGAACTGGACCGGGCACCGCTCCATCGGCGACGTGCTGGAAACACTCCCCGGCACGATCCTTCTGAACCAGGGGAGCGAAGGTCAGTACAATCAGTTTACCGTCCAGGGCCAGGATTGGCGGTCTGTCGCGGTCACCATGAACGGCAGGCCCCTCAACGACCCTGCGTCCGGAATTTACAATCTCTTCTATTTTTCCCCGGAGTATGCCGACCGGATCGAGGTCATCACCGGTCCACGGGCCTTTCTGTACGGGTTGGGCGGAACCGGAGCGACGGTAAACCTTGTGACGAAAAACTATGGCAGCAACAAGCCCTTCACCAAGATCGACTATGAGGAAGACGGATACGGGTACTCGCTGGCAGACGGAACCTACAGCCAGAACGTCAGCAGACGGCTCAATCTTTCACTTGGCGTACAGTCGCAGAGCACCGACGGACGATACCCCAACAGTTTCCATCAGGCCTGGAACTTCCGGGGAAAGATCCGTTACAGCCTGAGCCCTTCACTGGCTCTTCTCTTTTCGGAATACTATACGAATACCCGGACCGATCTGAACGGGGGAGTCGACTTTGCCCGGACCGCCCCGGGACTCATCTTCGTCCCCTTGCAGGCCACGATGAAGAACACCGACTCGTACGAAAAAGTTGACCGCCATGACCTCGACGTGTCCTTCGTGGGGACACCGTTCGGGGACTCAGCCGGCGTTTCGATGTTGACGTTCTACTATTCCAATAGCTTCCGGCAGTACCGCGACGAAGAGAACCGTCAGACGCCGAACGGCATCGTTGTCAGTTCGGATCACACCTCATCCTGGTCCGGCGTTCGCTTGACCCAGGATTTTGACACACGGTACTCAAGACTGTCACTCGGGTTGTCGTCGGAGCTCCGTCAAATCGAAGGGAGTCCCAACCTGGGGAGGCGGAGAGATGTGACGAGTGGGATCTGGGGGAAGAACGACTTCCTTCTGGGGGAAATGCTGACCCTCTCCGGATT
>DAIUKN010000289.1:0-4625 GCA_036848195.1 Bacteroidota bacterium | reverse complement strand
ATATCTCCCCGTGGGCGCTCGTTCAAGCAGGATGGACTGCAGAGTCATGTCTTGTGTCTGAGCGATGAATTGGCGATATTATAAGTTTATATGCCGTTCCGCACAGGAACAGGGGTTTTCGAACAAGTGAGAGGTGCAATGCAGGGTAACACCGTTCATACGTTTCACATACCCGTGCTCGGTCTGGCCTTCTCGATCGACACTCCTTTTCGGGTTGCGCGGTTCGGCATTTCCTCGGTGGTATCGCTGGTTGATGACGTCCTCATCGAACGGATGCGGGAACAGTACTCCAACCTTTACGGAGAGGCGTACACTCCCATCGCAAGCGGGGAGGTAGACTCCCGCGCTCGAAGAATCACAGCCTACCTGAATCTCATACATCGGACAGTTCAAAAGCAGATCGCGGACCTCAAGGCCTCGGCGTTCGAAAGCGGCGGCGATCTCAAGAGATATTTTGAGATGCTCTCCGACAATTCTCCACTGAAAGCCCTGTACCGCCGGATGATCCAGACAGCGGATCCGGAAATTCAAAAACGGCTGCAGGATAGGCTCCGGTCGGAGATCGTTGCCGGTTCCATCGACGTGAACATCATGACCAAGCTTGATAAGGTCAACGCGGGGACGAGCGGGGAGGAGCTCCCACCGGATTCCTCAGACGCCCTTGCGGCACTCCGGGGGTTCGCCCGGAGCAGTCTCGAATCGTCCGTTGTCCTATCGGCCGGCCTCAACCCGCGCCTCTTTGGCTATTTGGGACGATGCGAGGGATTTCTCCCCGACGAACTCGGCAGGCTCAAGAAAAAGGTGATCCTGAAAGTCAGCGATTTCCGTTCCGCGCTGATCCAGGGAAAGCTCCTCGCCAAAAAGGGAATCTGGGTCTCGGAGTACCGAATCGAATCGGGTTTAAACTGCGGCGGGCATGCTTTCGCCACTGACGGCCTTCTGCTCGGACCCATTCTGGAGGAGTTCCGCCTGAAGAAGAAATCTCTCGTGATGGAACTTCATGCCTTGATTCGAGAGGCGCTTGAGAAAACAGGAAGATCCGCTCCGGAGAAACCGTTCGCTGTGCGCATCACGGTCCAGGGTGGTATTGGCACTGCCAACGAAGATTCCTTTCTTCGCACGCACCACGGGGTCGATGGGACGGGCTGGGGATCGCCATTTCTTCTTGTCCCGGAAGCGACCAACGTCGACGACGACACGAGAAGAAGACTCGCCGGCGCCCGGAAGGAGGATTACTACCTCAGCGACACTTCACCGTTGGGAATACCGTTCAATAACCTGCGGAACAGTTCGAGCGAGGAGCTGAAGAATAGGCGCATCATGGAAGGGAGGCCCGGGAGTCCGTGCACAAAGAAATACCTGGTCTCAAATACGGAATTCACCGACAAACCCATCTGTACCGCTTCCCGCCAGTACCAGGAGATGAAAATCAAACAGTTGAAGGGTCTTCATTTACCGTCGGAAGAGCTCGACCATCAAGTGGAAAAGGTCGTCGAGAAGACCTGCCTGTGCGAAGATCTTGCGGCAACCGCGCTGGTCTCACAGGGGACTCCCGGCAAGAAGCCCGTCCATGCCGTCGCGGTTTGTCCCGGTCCGAACCTCGCCTACTTCTCGAGAATTGTCTCGCTCGAACAAATGGTGTCGCACATATACGGCCGGACCGAATTGTTGACCGTTCCTGATCGTCCCCATATGTTCATTAATGAGCTCCGACTCTACGTCGATCACTTCAGGAAGGAAATCTCGAAACAGATCGAGGCGTTTGGCGCGAGGGAACAGAAGAACCTCAGGACGTTTAAAGCAAACCTGCTTGACGGCGTTGCGTATTACAAAGCTCTTGTACCGCGGCTGGTCGAAGAGACGGATCGGTACCGGGAGAAGATGAGGAACGAGCTGCTCGTTCTCGAAACGGAACTGCTGGAGATCATGGTCCCAGGCGCCGAGGTATGACCGGCTCCAGATGACTCCCGGATAACAGAGCATCCACCGCCCTTCACCCTCGAAGGGCGCCCTGTTTTTCTGCCATACCCGCTCTTGCGTGAGGGTCCACAGATCGGGGTCCCGCCCGATCCCTCGATGTGATACATTTCGGCCTGGTCTCTGGATAGAGGCCGAAATTTGGCTTGATCCTTTCCATCGGATTGGGTAAAATTGTTGGCTGAATTGCAGTGATATCAGGAGAGAGCAAATGCCCCCAGAAAATCGCACGTTGCACGATGTGATCGAAAACAGTGCGCGCCTCTATCCGGAGCGGACCGCAGTTGCGATGGTTGACGGGGCTGAAATCAACTACCGCGAGTTCTGGCGGCAGGCTCGCGAGGTGTCCGCATTCCTCCGTGCACGGGGCCTGCATCACGGGGATCGGGTTGCGATCCTCGGAGAGAATATGACCAACTGGGGGATCGCTTATTTTGCGGTCACGTCCATGGGAGCCGTTGCTGTGCCTATTCTCACCGACTTTCATCCGACAGACATCGCGCGGATCATTCGTCATGGGGAGGCACGCGCCATCTTCGTTTCCCGAAGACTTCTCGGGAAGATCGGCGAGCTCGCGCCGGAGGAGAGAGGAACAACGATCCTTCTGGATGACCTGACGGCTCTCTCTCCAGGTACCACAGAGGCAGATCTCGATCGTTCACCCATCGACCGGAAACCCGCGCGCGTAGAAGGGCCCACGCCCATTCCGGCGACCGGTGATGGGTCCGGCGGCCTTTCGGCCGATGATCTCGCGGCCATCGTGTACACCTCCGGCACCACCGGCCACTCCAAGGGAGTCATGCTTACCCATGGCAACCTGGTCTCTGATGCTATTGCGACCGTTGCGATTGCCGATGTTACGAAAGATGACCGGCTGCTGTCGATCCTTCCGCTCCCGCACACCTACGAGTGCACGCTCGGACTGATCACACCGATAATGATCGGAGCCTCCGTGTACTACCTCGACAAGCCGCCGACGGCTGCCGTGCTGCTCCCGGCGATGGCGCGACTGAGACCGACGGTGATGCTGTCGGTTCCGCTGATCATCGAAAAGATCTACAAGAGCAAAATCCTCCCAGAGCTGACATCCAAACCGTTGTTGAAGCGCCTTCATGGTGTCCCGCTTTTCCGGAAGGTGCTCCATCGGATCGCAGGGAAGAAGCTGCTTGACATCTTTGGCGGGAAACTCAGAATCTTCACCATCGGAGGGGCGCCACTTGCCCCCGACGTGGAGCTCTTTCTCCGCGAAGGTCGTTTTCCCTATGCGATCGGCTACGGACTCACCGAGACCGCGCCCATGGTGGCAGGCTCCGGGCCGGAAAAGACACGTTTCCGCTCCACAGGACCGCCGCTTCCTGGAACGAAAATCAGGATCGTCAATCCGAACCCGGTCACGGGTGAGGGGGAAATTGAAGTGAAGGGACCCACGGTCATGAAAGGATATTACCGGGATCCTGACCGGACAAGGGAGGCATTTACCGGGGACGGCTGGCTCAAGA
This sequence comes from Bacteroidota bacterium, assembly GCA_036848195.1. Taxonomy (GTDB): domain Bacteria; phylum Bacteroidota; class Ignavibacteria; order UBA10030; family UBA6906; genus DAIUKN01. The sequence continues at coordinate 1,149 of DAIUKN010000289.1, read as the reverse complement.
CGGGGGACCTCGGCGTGTTTGATACGGATGGCTATCTCTACATCAAAGGGCGTTCAAAGAACATGATTCTCGGCCCAAGCGGCAAAAACATTTATCCGGAGGAAATCGAAGCGATCATCAATGAGTTTGAAAGCGTTCGCGAATCGGTTGTGTACGAACAACAAAACCGTCTCGTCGCGCTCGTGCACCTCGACTATGAACGGCTTCAGAATGCCCTCCATTCAATCGCGGAGACCGATTTTCGGGGGCGTATGAACGTCATGCTCAGCGATCTTCAGAAGCAGATCAATGCCAGGGTCCCTTTCTATGCCAGGATTCACAAGATCGTTGAACAGGCGGAGCCATTCCAGAAGACACCAACACAGAAAATCAAGAGACATCTCTACATCCCGTAACGAAGCGCTGATATTTTCCCAATGAAGGAGCTGTCAATGTATACGGTTGTATTGCTCAGACACGGCGAAAGCAGATGGAACAAAGAGAATCTCTTTACCGGTTGGACCGACGTCGATCTTTCGGAGAAGGGGATTGAAGAAGCGAAGGAGGCGGGGAGAGTGCTCAAGAAGGATGGCTACACCTTTGATCTGGCTTACACATCCGTGCTGAAGAGGGCTATCCGGACGCTCTGGCTGGTGATGGATGAGATGGATCTCATGTGGATACCCGTGTACCGCGATTGGCGGCTGAACGAGCGTCATTACGGCGCTCTTCAAGGGTTGAACAAAGCAGAAACGGCCGCGAAGTATGGCGAGGATCAGGTGAAGGTGTGGCGTCGGAGCTACGACATACGTCCGCCGGCACTGGAGGCGGGCGACCAGAGGGACCCGGCGAAGGACCCCCGCTATGCGGACTTGGCCAGGGCGCAGACGCCGCTTACAGAATGCCTGAAAGACACGGTTGCCCGATTTCTTCCTGCCTGGAACGACGTTATCGCGCCCGTGGTGAAGTCAGGGAAGAAAGTGCTCATCACCGCCCATGGCAACAGTTTGCGCGCGCTGGTGAAATACCTGGACAACATCCCGGATGAAGAGATCGTGGGGCTCAATATCCCCACCGGCATGCCTCTGGTCTACGAGCTTGACGGACAGATGAAGCCGATCAGGAGCTACTACCTCGGAGATCCCGACAAGGTGAAGGAAGCGATGGAGG
>DAIUKN010000288.1:0-4629 GCA_036848195.1 Bacteroidota bacterium | reverse complement strand
GCATATCGTGCATTGGTGGGAATAGAGAGAATTGGCAAACAACAAGAAAGGGAAAGATAGCCTCGCACGATGACAATCCGCCTGCAATCAGAGGCGGGGAGCCGTCACACGATCAGATTCCTGTCGAGGCTCCGGTATTGGATGGCTTCGCCGATATGTTCGGGTCGGATAGCGGGGCTCCCGGCCATGTCGGCGATAGTCCTGCCCACTTTGAGTATCCGATCATAGGCACGGGCTGAAAGTCCCAGTTTTGTAATTGCCATCTTCACCAGCTCCTCTCCGGCAGCGTCGAGCCTGCAATACTCGCGAATATCCTTCGATTGCATGTCGGCGTTCTTGAACAGCCCCTTTCGTTTATGGAAGCGGGTCGATTGAATCTGCCGTGCCCGGATCACCCGCTCACGGATCCTGCCCGATGCCTCGCCGTTCTCCTTGCTGGAAAGCTCTTTGTATCGAACTGCCGGCACTTCGATGTGCAGATCTATCCTGTCCAGCAGGGGGCCCGAGATTTTCGCCAGGTACTTCTGGATCACCTGAGGATTGCAGGTACACTCTTTCGCCGGGTCGGTGTGATAGCCGCAGGGGCAGGGATTCATGGCGCAGACGAGCATAAAATTCGCGGGATAGTCGACTGAGAGCTTCGACCTGCTGATCGTGACGTGGCCATCCTCCAGCGGCTGGCGGAGGACCTCGAGCACATTCCGGGCAAATTCGGGGAGCTCGTCCAGGAAGAGCACTCCGTGATGGGAGAGCGATATCTCACCGGGTCTGGGGATTGTCCCTCCGCCAACCAGAGCAGCATCCGAGACCGTATGATGAGGCGAGCGGAACGGACGCGTTGCGACGAGTGCGGTGTCGGGGGCAAGAATTCCTGAGACAGAGTGGATCTTTGTTGTTTCCAGTGCCTCTTCGAAGGACATCGGGGGAAGAATGGTAGGAAGTCGTTTCGCCAGCATTGTCTTCCCCGAGCCCGGAGGTCCGATCATGATGATGTTGTGACCACCGGCCGCTGCAACTTCGAGCGCTCGTTTAACATTCTCCTGTCCCTTCACGTCGGCGAAGTCCACCAGGTAATGCTGGTCGCTGGCCAGGAGCTGCTTGATATCGACCTTCAGCGGAGCCAGTGATGCGTGGTCGGCATCAAGGAACTCGACCGTCTCTTTCAGTGACGACATGGGGTAGACCGCCACTCCCTCAACCATGGCGGCCTCCTTGCCGTTCTCTTTGGGAACGAGCATCCCCTTGATTCCCTTCCTCCGGACCTCAAGGGCCATCGGCAGGACGCCGTGGACAGGCCTCAGCGTCCCATCGAGGGCGAGCTCTCCGACGAGGACATACTCATGGAGCACCTCCCTCGAGACCTGGTCTGTCGAGGCCAGGATGCCGATCGCGAGCGGGAGATCGAATGAGGACCCCTCCTTCTTGATGTCTGCCGGCGCGAGATTCACCGTGAGTTTCCGGAGGGGAAATTCGAAGCAGCAGTTCCTGATTGCCGCACTTACTCGTTCACGACTTTCGCGGACAGTGTTATCGGGGAGCCCTACGATGGAGAAGCCGGGGATCTTCTTCTCGAGTGCCGTTTCCACCTCGACGATAAACGCAGTAACGCCGTAGGTGGCCCCGCTGAAAATCCTGGAGAGCATGGAAAACCCTCTACCTCATGAACAAGCCCGCGGGCTGGGCTGGCCAGGGAAGCTCACCGGGAAATGCTCCGGCGCCTCCTGTCCCCCCTTCAGATGTGACTACATGTCTCACCCAGAATTTCCGAACCCCGGCTGGCGTTTTCTTCAGGAACCGGTGACGAAGGCACTCTCCCCGTTCACGGGTGGCAATTCTGAGGCGGCTTCGGTATCTTGATTTCCCATGCGATTCACTGCCATCATTCTCCTGCTTCTTCTCAGTACGACGATCCTTCCGGGTCAGGAGCGGTATTACTACACGGGAAAGAACTATGGAAGTGAAGCAGTCTATAATCCCCTCTACCTCGTTTTGAATGGGAGCTACGACATCATTCAGCTCGAAGGTCACACGCGGGAGTTCCTCACGTTTCCGTATGGTGCGGGATTCCGGAACGTGGCCAAGAACATCGGCAGTCCATTCGCCGCGATTTCCCACTACGGCCTCGGCAGCTTTCTCCGCCACGAAGTCTTTCCGGTCAGCTTCAACGTCGGGGAAGCTCAATGGTGGCCCAACTACCAGCTGCATCTCATCGGCGGGGGAATGACGTACGTTGCGATGCGGGAGTGGTATGACGCCCATGGATTCGCAGGCGCATCCATCTGGTCCATCGGCACCATGGCAGCCTACCACATGCTGAACGAAGTGGTGGAAAACGGAGAATACCAGGGTTGGAACGTTGATCCGATTGCGGACCTCTACATCTTCGACATTGGCGGGATCATTCTCTTCAGTTCTGATGCCGTGAAGAGATTCTTCAGCCAGAGACTGAATATGGCCGATTGGTCTCTTCAGCCAGGCATCACGTTTCCCCGCGGCACGCTGCAGAACAACGGACAGTACTTCTCCGTCAAATGGAAGCTCCCCTTCTCCGAATCTCTCCATCTCTTCTATTACTTCGGACTCCGCGGACTGCTTGGAGTTTCGCACAAACAGGATGATGGCGCGGCATTTTCAGCGGGGATCGGCATGCGGGCGGTACGGCTCAAGACCATCGACGAAGTCAATACCAAGACTGTGGACCTGCGCTGGAACATCGGTTTCTTCTATGACCGCAACAATTCCCTTCTCGTTTCCTTATTTCTGAGCGATTACTCTGACGAAGCTGTTACACTCAATATCTATCCCGGTCTTTTCCGGATCGACGGCTTCTCGCCGGGATTCTGGGGAATCTACAGTCGATCGCGGGGGACAATCATCGGCATCTCCACGATCTGGTCGCCGAGGATCGGGTACTCATTCGAGTAAGAGGCGGGCGCTGTTGTCTTTTTGCGGCCGAAATACGTAGATTGGTGAAGCCACACTCGCTCGGATTGCTTCATGCCAAAAAAAAACCTCAATCCTGCCCGCTTCCTCTGCACAGCCTGCGGTGACACGCTCGACGAATTCTGTTTCTCCGACGGGGCGGATGACATCAAGGCCATCATCCAGCGGTTGGCTGTCTGCAAGAAGGAAGGAAAGTCGGCGGGCCGTTTCTGCGCACGGCTCTTCATCGCAAGTTCCGACGGCTCCAACCGGACCCTCAAGGGTAAAAGGGTGTCGGCTCGCAAGATCGCCGCGCTTCAAGCATCGATAGTCCGCCGTATCGGCACGCAGGTCGCTCCCTCCTCCGCACGAAAAAGCAAACCCCGCAGACCTGAGCGCTAGCGACGTTTCGCCGCAGATCGGAGCTCGTTGACTCGCTTGCGCGCATAGTCCAGGTGAGTTGCGTACTGCGCGGGCTTCAGATCGATGAACTTCTGAAAAGACTGGATCGCCTCATTGCCCAGGCCGAGCCGGTCCTCGGCCATTGCCCGGTTCAGCCATGAGGACTCGTTCGTTGGATCGATTTCCAGGGCTTTGTTGAGGTGAACGATAGCATCGGCGAATCGTCCCAGAGAAAAGAGGATACTTCCCTTATTGCTCCAGGCTGAACCGTTATGTCGGTCCGCCTCGATCGCCCTGTCGTAGCACCGGAGAGCCTCCTCGATGCGTCCCTGCTTCTTGCAGCAGACCCCCCTGTTGTTCCAGGCGTTCGTATTCTTCGGTTCAAGCTCGAGAACGCGGTCGTAGTATCCGATCGCTTCCTCCAGCTGCCCGAGACTGCCGAGGCTGAAGGCTTTGTTATAGAGTTCCCAGGCCTCCAGTTCCTTGGTCACATGCGGAACCAGAGTCTCCCCTGTCTGGCGTTTCATCAGCTCGTCGAGGTCATTCCGCAACTCGCGAAACGACTGGTATCGTTTGCTTGGCTCCTTCCGAAGGCATCGCTGGGCGATCGGGTACAGGGGCGAGGCCAGCGGCGCAGCCGACGCTTCCGTATGGAGCCGGTGCATGTCTTTCCACATCTGCGCAGCATCCTGGTCGACGCCAACCCCGCGTATGGCTTCGGCGAAGGGGATCTTTCCCCGTGATGCCATCTGGTAGAGGACAACGCCGAAACTGTAGATGTCACTCCGTTCGTCGCATCGAGCAGCGTTCCGGAACTGCTCCGGAGGCATGTACGCCGGCGTCCCGAACCCGGTCTGCTCCTCGATACCTCTTCTGCGGTAGAACGGTGATTCAAGGCGGAGACGCGCCTGTGAGGCATCGATGACGTCGGCGAACCCGAAGTCCGTGATCTTGACCAGATTGTCCCGAGTGATCATGATGTTCGCGGGCTTGATGTCGCGGTGACACCGAATGCCACGTGCGTGGGCATACTCCATCCCGTGGCAGAACTGGATGGCCCACCGGAGCGACTGGTTCAAGTCGGGGGCGTGCCGGATGAAGTAGCCCTCAAGGGAATTCAGCCCCTCTTCGTTCGGCGCAACGTACTCCATGCCGATGTAGAGCCGCCCCGCAAGTTCGTCGATGAAGCTGGCCGTGACAATGTGGGGGTGGCGTTCGAGGTGTATCCAGAGCTTGGCTTCTTTCCGGAATTGCTGGCGGGTTTCCTCATCACGGAGAAACTGGTCGCGGAGTGTTTTCAGAGCG
>DAIUKN010000287.1:0-4635 GCA_036848195.1 Bacteroidota bacterium | reverse complement strand
GTTTCGCGAGCCATGCCAAACCGCCCGTCGAGCATGTTTGTCGCGACGTCCTCCGACGTCATGCCCCACATGGCCGTCTCCACATCATGGATAGCCGCCGCGCTGTTCATCGCCACCGCGGAGATCACCTCCCGCTTCAGGAGATCAATCAGGACCGGGGTGAGTCCCACCTTGATCAGATGGGCGCCCATCAGGAGTATGACCGGGGCTCCCTTCTTTCGCGCCCGCACGATATCGTGAACAAGAGCCTGCAGATCCTCCGCCGCCAGAATCCGGGGAAGACTATCTGCAAATTGACGGAACGAATCGCTCTGTTCATCAAACGGAGAGGAAAAGTCCGATGGACTGACTTTGCTCTTCCGGTGTTTGATGGAGATCGTCTTGATTTTCGACAGATCGGCCCGCTTCGAATTCGCCATAGCTTTCCTCCCGATTGATCGGCCCCTACCGACGGTCAATGTATCCTGGCGCGCAACGGACCCGCGAGGCCGGAGTATTCACGCAGCTCCGTGTCGATGGAACCGATAATCACTTTGGTATTGACGCGGATGGGAACTCTCCGCTCGTCATCCGTCAGCCAGACCACAATGCGTCCCTCGCTCTTGAACAACCCACCCTCCTTTACCAGCGGCTCGACCACGATGGTCCGGAATGTCCCCGCTTCCACCTCCAGCTCCGCGCGGCCAAGAAACTTTATTCCGAGTTCGTGACTCTGGTCCTTGTAGAAATTGTAGAGGGAGAAGATGTCTCCCGGCTTGGCCGAAGTGAAATCCATCACCCGTGCATAATAGAATGCCGACATGATGTCGTGAACTCCAGGAGGAATCGGATACTCTCCCTCCGTAGTTTTCGCGACATGACGCACCTGGTCGAACTCGGCAATGAAGTCTCTCCGGTACCCTCCTTCCCGGATATGTTGCTCAAATCTCCAGGGGAGAATAGCATCGACATCGATGAACGTGCGGTAGCGGTCTTCCACCTTGTAGATCCATGAGAAACTCGCCAGAGAATTCACGGTAAACTCGACCCGGTAGCATCGCCTCCCCGCAACGGAATCGTAGGAAGGGATCGTCATCACCGCTTCCCCTGCAGTAATGAGGCCATAATTCACGTCGAAGACGAGACGTTCTCCGACGCCGAATGCTTTGTTCTCGATTTTCGGTAGTTGGGCCGCCTTCGTCGAATCCAACCGCCGCCGCTCCTCCTCTTTTCTGACACGTTCGAGCGAATCCGCGGCGGCCTTCGCCAGTTCCGCCCTGTTGACTGAATCAGCCTTCGCCCGAGCCAGACTGTCGGCCACCGCCTGCGGGGAGGTCTTTGTCTGGACGGTCTTCGCCTTCTTCGCCGGCTTCTTGCTCTTTGACTTGGTCTGGGCCGCGTCAGCAATCGTGCCCAGGGCCGCCACCATGGCAAGAAGAAGAACGACTGCCGGTACAATGCGTCTCATGTCAAACCCGGGCGATGTCAGTCAATTCGGCATCCAGCATGGCGCAGGCGGATTGAAAGGCCTCCTCCACGGAAATACTCGCCATGCAGGAGCAGGGCTTCCCCCTTCCGCCGCTGCACTCCGCGCAGTCACTGGGCTTGTCCGGAACGAGAACCCGGGCCCTCTTGGTGTACGGGCCCCACCGGCCGGGGCTCATTGCCGTGATCTGAGGATAGAACCCGACGATCGGTGTCCCAACGGCCGCAGCGATGTGAAGCGGACCGGTCGAATGAGATATGAAAAGGGAGGCCGACCGGATCAGGGCCGCTAACTCCTTGAGTGTGAGCTGACCGGCCACCGCCTTAGCGCCACTGCCAATCATCGCGGCCAGAGAGCGCACGAGGGTCTCCTCCTCAGAACTCCCCGTTACTACTATTGTGCAATGCTTTTCCACCGCAAGGCGCGCCCCAAGGCGCCCGAAGTTCTCCAGTGGCCACTCGCGTGCCGAACCCCCGCTGCCGGGATGGACCACCACAATCTGCCCGCCTATCCCGAGTTGCTCCAGAAGCGCCCTTGCCCGCTCGACCGCCGCGGCAGGGATGATGATGGGGAAATCGGTCTCCCCCGGGACGCCGGACGGATCGCAGCCGAGCGGCGCCAGCAGGTTCAGGTTGTACTCGGCTTCATGGCGCAGAGCGTCTTTCCGGTGTTCATAAACCCGCCGGTTCAGGAGGAACGAATATGCCCGGTAGCCTGTCCCGACCCGGACTGGAATTCCAGACCGGAACATGAGCCAGGCAAGACGCAGCGTCGGGTGAACAAGAATTACCGTATCGAACTGCCTTTTACGGATCACCTTCATCATCTCGTCGAACGGGACCTCCCCACCCCGTTCGTCGTCATACCAGATCAATTCGTTCGCATGGGGATTTCCCTCCACGATGGCTCCCGTGTACCGGCGCAGGAGCATCGCAAGGTACGCCTCGGGGAAACACGCGCGAAGCCGTGAGAGAACGGGGAGCGTGAGGATAACGTCACCGAGCCGATCGGTGCGGACGACAAGAACTTTTTTCATGCGACCGGATGGTCACTCCTCCTTGATCAGCCGCGAACTCTTCAGGTTCTTCTTCTCCTTCTGAAAGAGCATGACCTCCTGCTGGTACATCCCCAGAGGTTCGCCCCGGGCCTCGGCCGATTTCAGCTTGCGGTAACTCTCTTCGATCTTCCTGTCGATTTCCATAAGCTTTATCGCCAGGATGGAGTCTTCGGCAATCCGCCACGGGTCAGGTTCGTCGGGTTGCGATCCCATCGCCGCCCATCCCTTGCTGATTTCATCGCGGCTGAAGAGAATATTGGCCACGAAGTTCTTGAGAGCCGGATCTTGAATGGCATTGACCAGGCCCGTGACGTCCCACTCCGTCCCTTGTCGGGCCAGGACAAGGTCAACGAGCTGTCGGGCAAGAGGGTGGCTGAACGCCTCGGGGCCGATGTGGGAGAAGATGAAACTCACCAGCGGGTCGCCCCGCTCCAGGATCACCTTGAGAAGGTCCCGTTCGGCGGGGGGGAGGGGAGCCGCTGCGTCGCGTTGTGGCGCCGGCGCTCCATCTGGGGCCGATGATCCTTCATGCTCGCGGCGCTCCTCGTACCTCGCCCGGGTAGACTGCTGTCCCAGTATCTTCTCAAGTTCCCTGAAAATGACCGATTCGTAGATGTCATACTTCTCGGCAAGCGTCTTGACGAAGAACGTCCGTTTCAATTCGTCCTTCATCTTCGCGATCGTTTCGACGATCGAGCGGACGGCGCGCGTCTTCCCTTCCGGCGTGGCCAGCAGTCCCTGAGCCTGGAAGAGGCTTGCTTTGAAATCGAGAAATGAGACCGCCCCGTCGAGGAGTTTCTGAAATGCGTCTCTCCCCTGCTTTCGCACGAACGAATCGGGGTCTTCCCCTGCGGGGAGTTCCGCCACTTTTACGTCCAGTCCGTTTTCGATCACCAGGTCGACACCCCGTATGGTCGCCTTGGACCCGGCAGAATCTGCATCATAGACCAGCGTAATGGTCTTTGTGTAGCGCCCGATCAGCAGAATCTGTTCTTCCGTCAGTGCGGTCCCGCTTGAGGCGACGATGTTCTCAATCCCGGCCTGGTAGACCGAGATCAAATCGGCATATCCCTCGACAAGGATGGCGTATTCTTTCGCCCGGAGGGCTTCACGCGCCTGGAAGAGACCGTACAGGTTCCGGCTCTTGTTGTAAATAGGGGTTTCGGGAGAGTTGATGTATTTTCCGAGCGGATCGTCCTCCCGCATCTTCCTCGCCCCGAATGCGATGACCCTGCCCGTGGGAGAGAAAATCGGGAACATCGCCCGGCCACGGAACCGGTCGTAGTATCCGGAACCGTCCTCGCGGCGGAGGATCAGGCCCGCCTTTTCCATAACTCCAGTGTCGATCTTCTCACGCTCCGCGAATTTGGCCACATCGTCCCAGCCGTTCATGGCGTAGCCAAGACCGAACCGCCGGATCGTGTCGTCGCTGAAACCCCGGTGCCGGAAGTACTCGAGGGCGAGCTTTCCTTCGACGGTCCGGAGGAGGTTTTCGACATAGTGCGCCGCGGTGACGCGGCAGGCGGCATAGAGCTCTTCATTTTCGGTGGCCTGGGCCCTGTCTTCAGCCCCTTCCTCCGGAAGCGCAATGCCCGCGCGGTCGGCCAGCGTCCGGACAGCTTCCAGAAACGACACCTTGTCGTGTTCCATGACGAAGGTGAACACGTTTCCCCCTTTCCCGCACCCGAAGCAGTAGAACATCTGCTTGTCCGGCGAGACGGAAAACGAAGGGGTCTTCTCCTGATGGAAAGGGCAGCGTCCGACGTAGTTCTTTCCCCGTTTCTTAAGTGGAACATGAACAGAAACGACATCCACGATGTCGGAAGCGTTGCGAACATCATCGATTTTTGTGTCGGGAATGCGCATCGGTGCTAATCTACACAAAACCGCCAAGAGAGGCAACGCAGCGTGAGAACCGGATGCGATTCGGTGCTTGACAAGCCATCGCCGATCGCGTATCTTTTACCAATCGTGCACCCGGAAGGACTTCCCCCATGAGAATACTCGCCGTCGAAGACGAGCCCGAATATCTTGAAATGCTGCAGGAGGTAATGAAAGGGATCGGACATACGATCACGATCGCCACGAATGGCGCAGACGCCCTCGCCATTCT
>DAIUKN010000286.1:0-4639 GCA_036848195.1 Bacteroidota bacterium | reverse complement strand
GAGGTCGAAACGCCCACGTGGTCGATCGTGATCAGCCTGGTTGTGCTGGGATCCGGGTTCGCGCTTTTCTCATCGCCGAACACCAATGCGGTGATGGGCTCGGTGGGCCCGAAGCAGTATGGCGTCGCATCTGCGACCCTCGGCACGATGCGGCTGACGGGTCAGATGCTGAGCATGGGGATCGCCACGCTGCTTCTTGCGGTGTTTGTCGGAAGAGTGAAGGTCACGGCATCCCTTCACCCGCAGTTTCTCGACGCACTCCGGGCGGCTTTTCTCCTGTTCACGATCCTCTGCACAGGGGGGATTTTCGCATCGCTCGCGCGGGGGAGCGTCAGAGGCGGAGCCGCTGCCCGCCACGCGAACGGAAAGGGGGGGTGAATCCGGGTTGTGCGCTGCGGCACAGCCGGCCGGACTTCGTGACGCCGCTGGATTTTTCTCTTGACAAAGTCCCGCGCGATGATTAACTTTGTACCACAAAGTACTTTTAGGAGTCCACGATGAGTGACGTCGACGCGGGGCTGCAGGATCTCGCAACCATCCGCTCCATGATGGAGCGGGCTTCCAGGTTTCTTTCCTTGAGCGGACTATCGGGAGTCAGCGCGGGCATCGTGGCCCTTGCGGGGGCCTGGCTTGCGGCGGGAGCGATCGGCGGGAGCACCATCCCCGTGCCGGAGGGACTTGTGGCCCGCACTCTTTCCCCGCAGACGTTCCTGATCATTGATGCTTCCGTCGTCCTCCTCCTCGCACTCGGACTGTCTATGCTGTTCTCACGCAGGATGGCTCGAAAGAGGGGGGTCCCCCTCTGGAGCAGCGCAACAAAATTCGTGCTTGTGTCCCTCGCCATTCCCCTTGCGGCAGGGGGGGCATTCTGCCTGATCCTCATGCACAACGGAATTCTCTCCCTCATACCCTCGGTGATGCTGGTGTTCTACGGTCTGGCGCTTTTCAGCGCAGGCACGTACACCGTCGGCGAAGTGCGGTACCTGGCCATTCTGGAGATCATCCTGGGGCTCCTCGCGGCCGTATGGGCTGAGCATGGACTTGCCTTCTGGGCGATCGGGTTCGGAGCGTTACATATTCTGTACGGAATCCTGCTCTACGCAAAATACGAGAAATGAAGAGCATACTCGGAAAACTCAACCCGGTCTTCGAGAACCGCGTCCGGCTCGCTATCATGTCGGTCCTGGCCGTCAGCGACACTGCGGACTTCAATGCCCTGAAGACCATGCTGGAACTGACCGACGGAAACCTTGCGACGCATATGGCGGTCCTGGAGAAACACCGGTACGTCAGGGTGAGGAAGGAATTTGTGGAACGAAAGCCCCAGACCACCTATGCGATCACCCCTGCGGGCAGGGAGGCGTTCGCACACCACGTTGACGCGCTGGAAGCCGTTCTCCGGGCCGGGCGGTAGGGTGCATCCTTTTTTTTGATGGTATACTTTGTATGGAAAAGTACTTTGTCCTTCTCGAAACCACGCAACGGGGGTGATCATGAATGAAAACAGCGCGGCAGATCCATCAACCAGACAGACCTCTGGAACACCGCCGGGACTCATCGTCCTGGCCGCGGCGGCACTCATCGGATTGCTCGCCGACTTGCTCCTCCGTCTGACCCCGTGGGGAATCAACTTCCCGATCGTCGTTCTGGAGATTCTGGCGGCGACGGTGATCCTCGCCCGGCGGTTTGACGACTCTCTCATCGGGGGATGGCCCTGGGCTATGGCCATGGCCCTTGCCGGTGCGGCGTTTCTCGCGGTGCGCGATTCGCCTCCGCTCTCCTTCCTGAATGCGGCCTTCGCCGTCACCGCGGTGGCGCTCACGGGAATCCGGACCGCTACGAATCGCCTCCAACGCTCCCCGCTTGTCGAAGTCGTCCACGGCCTCTTTGTGACGATAATTCATGTCGCCGCTGGAGCTTTCCCGCTGCTCCTTGGCACACCGTGGGGGGAAAAAGGCGGGGCTCCATCATGGCGGCGGTGGCTCTCCGTTGCCCGCGGTGCGGTGCTGACCTTCCCGGCCCTTCTGTTCTTCGGCGGGCTGCTTGTCAGCGCTGTCGCTGACTTTGAACACCTCGTCGTTGACGTGCTGGAGATTGACCTCGCCGTCCTGGTTGGACATTGTCTCGTTACGATTGGTATCGCCTACATCGTCTCAGGTTTCCTGCGCGGACGGTTCATCGCAGACGCGGTTCTGGCGCCGCTCAATCTCCGCCCCGCATCGTTCTCCCTCGGAATCGTGGAGGTGGGAATCCTCGTCGGAGGGCTGGATCTGCTCTTCGGTGCGTTTGTCATCACTCAGTTGCCCTATCTCTTCGGCGGGGCCGCCACCCTTTCGGCCACGCCGGGGCTGACCGCCGCCGAATATGCCCGCCGTGGTTTCTTCGAGCTGGTCGGCGTGGCCGCGTTTGCGCTCCCGCTGCTCCTCGCCGCCGAGTGGATCCTGCGCAAAGGCAATCGCCGCCACCTGACGATCTTTCGAAGTATCTCCGGCCTTCAAATCATACTCCTTCTCGTCATCATGACATCCGCCTTCAAACGGCTGGCGCTCTACCAGGAGAACTTCGGCCTCACCGAATCACGCGTCTTTGCGACGGCGCTGCTCTCCTGGATCGGTCTCGTCCTCCTCTGGCTTGCAGCAAGCGTCCTTGCGGGAAAACGCGAACGCTTTGCCTTCGGGGCGCTCCTGTCAGGCTTCGTCGTCCTTATGGCTCTGAATCTCCTTAATCCCGACGATAGGATTGCCAGGACGAATCTCGCGCGCGCCGGCGAGGGAAAACCGTTCGACGCACGGTACAATGCTTCCCTGAGTGCGGATGCAACGCCCGCACTTGCCGGTGCCCTCATGGCGCTCTCGGACACCGACCGCGGTCTGATAGCATCGCGCATCCTCCGCCGGCACTCGGAAGGTTCAGGCCACGACTGGCGCTCCTGGAATTGGTCGCGAATGAAAGCCTCCCGGGCAGCGGAAGCAAACATGGCAATTCTTATCGAGGCGGCAAAGAATACACTCAATCAGGATCATCCGGGGAGTCAGCCATGAACGCGAATCATCTCTTCACTATTGTGGCATTTCATGCAATGGTCCTCTTCCTTCCGGCCGCGGCGCTCGTGCTCTTCTGGAAGCCCTCCCTGTGGCCGTACCTGCTGGCCGGGTTCACAGGATATCTTACAGCCCTGATCGATCTTCAGACTGATGAGGCGCAGCTGTCGGCAGTGCTCCTGCTCGTCTTCTCTCTTTTCATCGGGTTCGCCGCCCGGAGCTCTCCGTGGCGGTGGGGGATCCTTATCGGCACGTGGATCCCGGTGGTGCAGCTCGTCCGGATTGGGATGCAACAGCGTGCCGGACTGCTCTTCCCGGAAGGAGTGGGATCATTGCTTGCGGTGGCTTTCGCAATGGCAGGAGCGTACGCCGGAAGCGCAGTCCGACGCTCAGCGGAAAAGCGGAATGCAGGCCGAGGCCCCGGGGTTGAGCCTTAGGGGGTATTACTCCTTTTCTATCACTCTCACGAACGCGCTCCGTACAGGTGCCGGCATTTCCGACCCCGGCCCCCTGACAGCTTTCCAGATGATTTCGCTCAATTCGAGGTCGGGTATCCTGTCCTCGCGGGAGAAATCCATCCTTCCGCTGGATGCCTGGCCGAAACTACCGGCCGGATTCTTTTCGGTCAGGTCGACATTCGCCGGCCGGAAGGTGTACGGCGTCAGGTCGGGTTTCCCGGCGAAGGCGTTGTACATCGGTGTCGCCGCCGCATCGAACTGCGAAAGCGGGGGGAGACCGAGAACTAACTCCATCGTCCGGACCATGCTGCTCGTGGAGTAGAACTCGCTGTCGACGAACCCGCGCTTCGTGTACGGACTGATGACCAGTGCAACGGTCCTGTGTGCGTCGACATGGTCCGGCCCGTTCTGCGCGTCGTCTTCGATCACAAAGATCGCCGACTCTTTCCAGTATCGGCTGTGCGAAATCCGGTCCACGACCATCCCCAGAGCCAGATCGTTCTGCGCGACAAATGCACGGGGTGTCAGGCTCCCTTTTCGCGTTCCCTCCGTGTGGTCATTGGGGAGTTTGATGATCTGGAATTGAGGGAGACCCCCGTTACGGTCGTAAACGTCGAACTCGTTCATCCATTCCTTCGCCCGGTCGACATCGGAGAAGTTCAGGTCCCACCCATGGTAGAACGGAGCGATGTGTCCGTTGAGGGAGGGCATCAGAGGTTTTGCCGTGTCGCCGGGTTTCGCGGCGTTTTCCGTGAACTCGCCGTAACTCCGGTACGTCACTCCGTTGCGATGGCAGTTGTCCCAGAGATAGCCGGCCGACGGGTAGACCGTCGGATAACCCCCTTCGAATTCGTACTCTCCGCCCCGCCCTCCATATGACGTCGGCCACGACTTCTCCACATAGTCCGTCGCATACGCCCCCATCGCCCAGTTGTGCCCGTCGGCGCTGACTTCAGCGTCGCAGTAGAGGTTATCCAGCAGAACGAACTCCCGGACGAGAGCGTGATGATTTGGCGTGACCCGCTCCGGGAAAAGACAGAGAGCGGGGTCACCATTGCCTTCCGCGATGTCACCAAACACCTGGTCGTAGGTCCTGTTCTCCTTGATGATATAGAATACATGCTTGATCGGAGACTCTCC